>NZ_CFKYFN010000004.1:0-14054 GCF_985060555.1 Odoribacter sp.
CGTGCGTTACCAGGCCCGTTCGGACAAGGATTTACGCGGTTGGTTGTTCACGGACGAAATCATCGTGAAGTAAAAATGATAATGTATGGATGAAAACGATATTTTGCTCGTGAAACGGTAATTATTTACGCGATCCCTCATTTCCTGCTGTATGGCAAAAATGACAAATTGATGCAATACAAGGCGGAACGTCCTGCTATCGGTGTACCGTTAAGAGATAGGCTCAATCAATTGAAATAAGTGTTAGCGGTTATTGATGTGTGACGGTTGCCCCTATCCCACCTGTCTGGTTTTTCGTTTTTTATCACTATCTTTGCGAAAAAAATATGCGCACATCTCAATTTCTCATCGGTGCAGCTTCGTCGGGCAGCGGAAAAACCACTTTCACGCTGGGATTATTGCGTGCGCTGAAAAACCGCGGTCTGAAAGTACAACCGTTCAAATGCGGCCCCGACTACCTGGACACCAAACACCATGCAGCTGCGGCCGGGCAAACGTCATACAATTTAGATACCTTCATGGCTTCAGCGACACATGTACAAGAGGTATATGCCCGGCATAGCCGAACGGCAGACATCTGCATCACCGAGGGTGTTATGGGACTTTTCGACGGATACGACAATATGGCAGGCAGCAGCGCCGAACTTGCCGGCCTGTTGCATCTTCCCGTTATCCTCGTGGTCAATGCCCGGTCGACCGCTTACACCGTCGCAGCAATCCTCTATGGTTTCAAACATTTCCGTCCCGATATCCAAATCGCAGGAGCTGTATTCAACTTCGTCGGTTCCGAATCGCATTACACCTACCTGCAACAAGCCTGCCGGGATGCCGGCGTCGAAGCACTGGGATATTTGCCCAAATGCAAAGGCATCGAAATACCCTCCCGCCACCTGGGCCTGAACATCGATAGTGAGTTTTGCTTCGATGAATTTGCCGACCGGATCGCCTGTCAGGTGGAACAGACGGTGGATATCGACCGTTTGCTGGATATTTGTTCCTGTGCAACTGCCCCGTCGTCCTGTCTTCCGGGAAAAACAAACAGCCATGCCAGTGACATGTGTATTGCCATCGCCTGTGACGAAGCTTTCAATTTCATCTATCCGGAAAATTTACGTGTACTGGAACAAAAAGGCAAACTCACTTTTTTCAGTCCGCTGTATGACAGTGAACTTCCCGTCTCCGACCTGGTGTATTTACCCGGAGGCTACCCGGAATTTTACCTTTCCCGTTTGAGTGAAAACCGAACGATGCGGCAGTCGATACTGAATTATTGCCAAAACGGAGGACACCTGTTTGCCGAATGCGGGGGAATGATGTACCTCGGAGAATATATTACCGATACAGACGGACATTCCTATCCGATGTGCGGTTTTTTACCGCAAGGAGCAACGATGGAAAATATGAAATTAAAACTCGGATATCGCAAAATTTTTCTGAACGGGCAGGAATACCGGGGCCACGAATTCCATTACTCCCGCATAATCCCGGGCCAAAGCCCCCTGCCATCCATTGCCCGGGTAACGAATGCCAAAGGAATGGAAGTCGATACGCCGGTTTATCGTTCCGGGCATGTCACTGCCAGCTATATTCACTTTTATTGGGGAGATCTTCCCCCGTTCTTTATTTGATAAACACACATAGGTAAACCGCAACGATCGATACTACCGTAAGGAGAGTTACCATGTGATTCACCCGGACTGCGATCCGGAAATCGGCATAGCTTATTTCTCTGTCGTTATCCCCGATATAAGGCTTCTCGACCAACAAACCGTGATAAACGTGTGCACCGCCGAACCGGCAATCTAAAATTCCCGCCATAGCCGATTCCGGGAAACCGGAATTCGGGCTGGCATGCTGGTGGCAATAACGGAAAATAAACCGGAACAGACCGGGACGATAGGCTACCAGGGCCATAAACAAAGCAGTCAACCGGGCCGGGATATAATTCAATACATCGTCCAAACGGGCTGCCATACAACCGAACTGCCGGTAACGCTCATCTTTATAACCGATCATCGAATCCAGGGTGTTTACCATCTTATAAGCCATCATAGCCGGAAATCCGCCCAAAGCATAATAAAATAAAGGAGCCACAACCCCGTCACTCAGATTCTCTGCCATCGTTTCGAGTACAGCTGTATATATTCCCTTAGGCGATAATTCCGACGTATCTCTGCCTACAATCCAGGACAGGCGCCGGCGTCCCGCCTCCACGCCCTGTTTTTTCAATATATCGACGACTTCTCTCCCTTCCCGGATCAGGCTATGGTTAGCCAATCCATAAAAAACAAAGACAGACGCAACAATGCAGAAACACCAATCCCCAACGGCCAGTGTCCCGACGGTTATCCCCCAACCGGCCATACCGGCAAACAAAGGAAACGACAGTGCCACGACAGCCCCTTTCCATTTCCGGAATCGGCCGCAATTGAAATGCCGTTCCGCCCAAGAGATCATATTTCCAAACCCCACGACAGGATGCGGGATTGTCCGGGGATCCCCAAAGGCCAGATCCAGCAAATAACCCGCAATCAAGGGAAGAATAACCAGCCACACCTCATTCATAAGGCTCTAATTTGACTTTATCTACACTTTCCAATGCTTCCAACAGGAGCCGGTTTTTTGCCTCAGTCAGGGTATTCACCCTAAAATAGTGCGTATCCAATCCTCTGAAATTGGAAGCATCCCGAATCAATAGTCCATGTTCCTCCAACAGATATTTCTTTAAAGCCGAACTGTTGTAATCCGTTTCTACGAGAAAAAAAGACGTTCCCGAAGGCAAGGGACGGAATCCGGGAATTCGGGCCATCTGTGCAGCGAACTCCTGCTGCCGGATCCTTAACAAAGAAGCATCCGGCAAACCTTCGCCGCCATGCCGGAGCAAGAATTTCCCGGCTTCTATCGCCAGCGCATTCACAGACCAAGGCTGCCCGAAGCAAGCCACAAATTCGACGATAGCCGGATTTCCCAGCATATATCCCAAACGCAAGCCCGGAATAGCATAACACTTGGTCATCGATTTTATAACCAACAAATTCGAATATTCTTTCAGCAGTGATAAAGCCGACTCCGTCCCGGGAGCAAAATGAATAAACGATTCGTCGACAACCAGCACCATATCCGGATAATTTTTCACCAAAGCCGTAATTTCTTCCAGACTCCAGATTCGTCCGTCCGGATTATTGGGGTTACAAATAAACATCAGATTGGTATGTTCGGGAATATGCTCCACATCCACCTGCCCGACGAATTGGATATGATGGTCATACAAGGTACATGCATCTTCGTACTCCGTAAACGACGGGACAGGTATCAACGTACGATTACCGGAAAAAGCATGAGCCACCATATAGAACAATTCCGTAGCCCCGTTTCCGACCAAAACCTGTTCGGGAGTAAGCCCGTGGCAGGCAGCAGCCACCTTACGGAAAGAACCGGCATCCGGTTCCGGATAATGAAAAATACCTTCGAGATGTGTACTCAAAAAATCACACAAGGGACGGGTATCCGCTTCATACCAGACATTTGTCGAAAAGTTCGCTTTTATTTGCACCTGCGATTTATAAAGGTCATCCCCATGTCCGTGAATCATAGTTATAAAAATAAAGTTGAATAAATATAGTCCAAATCGACAGCTTTCCGTACCTGACCGGCCAGAAGGTCGTATTGCCGTTCTTTAAAAGCCCTGTAATCAAAACCACTGCCGGCAGTCACTCCGAAACCTGCGGCCAGATCGTCTAAAACAACCGGATTGTCGAGGATACCGTGCATATAACTTCCCCAGCAGTCTGCGTTCAACCGATAACCGTCGGTTGTACCGTCCGCAAGGGTATTGAGCGTTGTTTGCCGCCCTCCCGCGTGTAAAGGTGTCGTCGTCCCCATGTGAATCTGATAACCGGCACAATCCGATTCATAATTCTTAAAACGGAAATGACTCTGACAAACCACCTTCGCATCCTGCATCACCGTGACCAGAGGCAGTAAACCCAATCCGTCGGTCGCGGTTTGCATACCTTCGACCTGCCCGGGATCCTCGATCCGCACTCCCATCATCTGATACCCGCCACAAATGCCGATGACTTTTTTCTTCTTCCGGAAGGCCTTCACCACAGCTTCGGCCACCCCGTTGGCATAAATAGCCTGCAAATCGGCTATGGTACTTTTTGTTCCCGGCAGAATGATAACATCCGCTTTACCGATCTCCTCCGCTTTATCCGTATAATATAAATGGAAACGCCCGTCTCTCTCCAATGCATTGAAATCGGTGAAATTAGACATTCTCGGCAGACGAATCACCGCCACATTGATCTTCCCTGCCACAGCAGCAGAAGCTTTTGCCTCCAAAGCGACAGAATCTTCTTCTTCGATATGAATATCTTTATAATAAGGGATTACACCGACCACCGGCACTCCGGTAAGTTCCCGGATGATCTGCCGTCCTTCCTCGAAAAGTGACACATCGCCGCGAAATTTATTGATAATGACACCTTTGATCAGGCATCTCTCCTCTTCAGGCAGCAACATCACGGAACCATAAACAGAAGCAAACACTCCTCCCCGATCGATATCCGCCACCAGGTAAGTCGCAGCATCCACCTCTTTTGCCATCCGCATATTCGTGATATCCCTGTCCCGTAAATTAAGCTCGGAGATACTACCGGCCCCCTCCAATACGATAGGATTATGGTTTTCCTCCAGACGATGAAATGCCTTCACGGCCTCGGTAAATAATTGCGTTTTGTTCCCCGAACGAAAATATTCCCGGGCGGACATATTCCCCACAGCCTTGCCGTTCAATATCACCTGGGAAGTCTGATCGGTGGACGGCTTCAACAAAACCGGATTCATATCCGTATGCGGCAAGATCCCACATGCCTCCGCCTGCACGGCCTGAGCTCTTCCGATTTCTCCTCCCTCCGGCGTAGAACAGGAATTCAACGACATATTCTGCGCTTTAAAAGGCGCCGGCCGATAGCCGTCTTGTCTGAAAATACGGCAAAAAGCCGTATTCAGGATACTTTTTCCCGCATCCGAACAAGTCCCGACAAACATAATCGGACGTAGTTTTTTTTTCTCTATCTTTTCCATATTTATCACAGATTGCTGCAAGGATTATTCAAGGGAGACCCGCTATTTTTTCTTATATAAGAAATCACGCCAACGCTCTTCTTCAGCCCCTTCTTTATCCATTTCGTACCGGGCCAGGATAAAAAGCAAATCCGACAAGCGATTTACAAAACGCAGGATAACCGGTTCGACGGGATCCGTCCGGTTCAAAGTCCACAAACGACGCTCCGCCCGCCGGGCCACAGTCCGGGCCACATGACACTGGGCCGATACCAGGTTCCCTCCGGGTAAAATAAAATGAGTGGACGGATACTGTATTTTTGCATTAAAAAAATCGATTTGCCGCTCACAATACACATCCGGTTCTTCCGGAAGCCGATTCGGATTTTGTCCCCTCAAGGCAGCCGGAGTGGCCACATGCGACATCACCACCATCAAAGAACGTTGCAGGTAAAACAACATCTCCTGCCACTCATGCCCCTCTCCTATCAACACACGAATCAATCCCAGGACAGAATTCAACTCATCCAACGTCCCATTGGCTTCTATCCGGATATCGTCTTTATCTACACGCTGTCCGCCATGAATATTCGTTTTCCCCTTATCTCCTCCGCGAGTGTATATTTTCATATGATTATCATTTATTTTAGTATCCCGAATTTATCTATTATATACTTAACCGGATAACAGAAGTATTTTCCATGATAGGCAGATCGACCATATCGGCCGGTTTTCCTCCGTTCAGATAAGTCAGAATCGCCCGGTTAAAAGCACCGTGCCCGACTGCAAGTATACATTTACCGGCATATTTCACCCGAAGGTAATTCACAAATTCTCCTGCCCGATGATACAACTCATCCACCGACTCGACACTAGGAGGCAAATGCTCCCAATCCACATCCGCCAGCGTTTCGCCGGTATATATCCCCCAGTCCATCTCCCGCAATAAAGGAGTCGGCTGAGGCTGTTTTCCATGGTAACCGGCAACGACCTTTGCTGTATCGTAACTACGTGCCAAATCACTACATACGATTACATCCAAAGGTTCTTGCTTCAATTGTTCTGCCAAAACAACTGCCTGCTCTTTTCCTAAAGGGGAAAGTGTTCCCGGCAATTGCCCCTGGAGAACATACCGTTGATTTTCGATGGTCTCCCCATGCCGTGTCAACAATAAATCAATTTTCTTCATTTGCCTAAATTTGTACAAAGGTAAAAGTTTTTGAAATCATTTATCTAAATTCAGACCGGATTTGATCCGGGGCACGGCTGGAATATCTTTGGCTTTGGGAATCGTAATTGTGCTTTTGGAGAAATCCACACGCCAATGCTGCGGACAGAGGAAGCTCTGCCTGTCCTTACGTGACTTGAAACGGGGGAAGCCAACCGCATGAGTATTACGGAAAAAGTCGGTGTAGGCTGTGTCAGGATTGCGTAACGCACTCTGCAAGGACTGGGAACTGATTTCTGAAAGCCATTCGTGTTCCGCTTTCGGTTCGCTCTTCATCAGATTCGTCAAATATACATTGCCAAGCGTTTCCTTACGCTCCTTGTATGCCGTGATTTTAAGGTTCAATGCCCAATTATAGACAAAACGACAACAGCCGAAGGTCTCGGCGAACAAAACCCTTTGCTCATCAGCCGGATAAACAGACAAAGACCATATACACATGATGATACGTAGCGAACCCAAACTGTCTCCGCTGCAAATTGCACGAAGGCTCAAACAAATGTCAGCGGCTGCCATCTGGAAAAGATATGAAAACTACCTTCAGTACATCAAAGATTCCATAATCCATTTTTTAAGATTCTGAATTTTGCGGCTGTAAAAATAGGAAACTCCTTTCTGTTACGAAAATGTTACAAGATAATTCATTGAGTTTTTTTACTGAAAGATTACATGCTATCTTTGATCCGGTGAATAAAACTCGTTTCCAGGGATTCAAATAGGTATACCGGCAAGATTCGCCGGATCTTTACTCCGTCAGGAAGGAAAGAGGCAGGAGTGGCTGAACCGGCACGCCTGGGGGGGCGTGTGGCCGCAAGTTCGAATCTTGTCATCCCGACTACTGAGCATCAACAGATAGAAGTGGGCGAGATAAGGCTTTTTGGGTATTCATAGCCATAATATTAACCCCTATCATTGCGGCTTTTTTGTTATTCTTGTATGGTGAATCAAAAGAGCACCGAAAAGAAAGAATTATTAAGGAAGAACTTTGGAGGCGTTCTTGCAATGAAGAGGTCATGAAAATTAAAGAAGTCGTGGAAAATAAAGTGTCTAAGGAGAAGGATATGAGCGACCCTCTAAACTGGTAATATCTATAAAAGTTGATTAAAGGGTGAATAAGGCTTCTAACGAAGCATTTAAAACAAGGGTAGGGCAATAGTTGTCCTGCCTCATTTGTTATAACTGGGTTGTTCTAATAGAGGAGTAGAAGAGTGTCTTTAATGGTTGTTGTCGAAAATAATTCGCTAATATTGCGAATTGTGCAAATTGTTTCGTATCTTTGTGTCATCAAAGAGTAGCTATATGAATGTAGAGTTTGAAAAGGAATATTTGGCAGAACTTTATGAAAAAGGAAAGACCGATGATAAGAAGCATCGTTTTCAACCTCAAATAGTCAATGGTTATTTGAAGTGTGTCAAGGCTTTACTAAATGCCTCTCGAATGGAAGATTTATATCAGTATAGGTCTTTGAACTATGAAAAGTTGAAAGGTGATAAAAAAGGACTTTCTTCTTTACGTATCAATGACCAATATAGGCTTGAATTTCGGGAAATAACTAATGCGGGTAATCAAGCAGTCATAGAAATATGTTCTTTGGTGGATATTACAAATCATTATAAATAGGAGGAACTATGGGTATAGCAGCAAATAATTTACAGTCATTCCGTCCCTATCATCCAGGCGAATTGGTAAAGGAAGAATTGGAATGTAGAGGCATAAAGCAAAAGGAATTTGCGAAGAAATTTGGTTTGTCTTATTCAGCCTTAAATGAGGCGTTAAATGCAAAACGTCCGATAACAACAGAATTTGCCTTGCTTTTAGAGGCAGCTTTGGGTATCAATGCTGATTTGCTTGTAAGAATGCAAACGGATTACAATATACAGGTAGCACGAAAGAATAACTCCTTGCGTGAAAAGCTAAACAATATAAAGAAAATAGCTGCTGTGTTTTGAAAAACAGTCCTTGGTATGATATTATAAAAACAAGAATAAGGCTTCTAACGGAGCATTTAAAACAAGAGAGGGTGTCCAAAAAGGCAAAATACCCCTTTGTAGAATCGGATATTTGATTTCAGTCTCCAATAGGGATACGAATAAATCGAGGGTGCCAAATACTTTTTGGACACCCTCTTTGGAAAGTCAGACGGCTCTGTCTATTTTTTACCGATCAGGCAAATGGCCACTCGGTTTTGTTCCATCACAGGAAAAGGTTGTTCTGTATCCCCTTTGGCAAACACAGTTATCCGTTCCCGGGAGATACCATTAACAGTCAACAATACAGCCACCTGTTCTGCCCGCCGTTGCGACAGAACTTTGTTGTAACGCGGATTTCCGGTCTGCACGTCAGCATAACCCGTAATCACCACCTGTGTCTCTGTATGTGTTTTCATAAAAGCTACCAAGGAATCGATTTTGGCTGTTTCGCTCGCCAGAATCACCGAAGAGTTCAAGGCAAAGAAAATATCCTGACGGGCAGTAAGCGCAGCAGAGTCTATGAGGTCTTGCTTCGTTTCCTGCAGCACGGGCTGAGAAACCGGTTCTTCCTTTGTTACGACCGGCACAGTCTCCTCAAAAATGATTTCCCGGGGAGCTTCCACCTTGCGGTGTTTTTTATTCAAACGGCAACTAAACCCTGCCAGAACATTGAACTGCCAGTCGGCATTACCCGCCTTTTTGGAGTTAAAATGGTCGGAAAGTACATTTACATTTCCCTCTATATTAAAGGAAATGCTATTACTGATCCGGAAATCAAATCCGACACCACCACGTCCTGCAACGAAATTACGGTTATCGCGCCAAAGGTAACGCATCGTATATCCTTCGTCATGTATGGCAACTGCTTCATCGTTGTCAAAAGCATGATTGCCTGCTATACCCAGCAAAAAATAAGTATTCACCCAACGCCGGGGGTTAAATTCGCCGATACAGTTGCTCAGATTAAACACAACATCTGCATTCAACTGAAGGAAGTTGAATTTATAATCCCGGGTGGATTCCGACCAGGCACCCTTACCCTGCCAACCGCCAAAGCCTCCGCGAAGTCCCCAGACAGGCGAGAACTGATACCCCACAGACAAAGCTCCGGCCGGTGATATCAGGTCCTTAAAGCCGGTTTCCCCCACGGTATACCCCATTCCTCCCTGCAACTGCAAATACCAGTGTGGATTGAAAATAATCCCGGCTTCCTCTTTTCCCTTTTGTGCAAATAAGATTTCTGCACAAAATAAAACGATAGCCAGTAATAAACTTCTTTTCATATTTTTAGCTTTTAGCACATCAGACATTTTATAGAAGAAAGATCGGGAGGCAAATACCTCCCAATCCTGGAATCACAACCATACCCGGTATTAAACCGGCTTTACAGTTATTGTCAAAGTACCATTAAGAATACCCCAACCATAGCTTATTGTTGCAGGAATCATAATCATGTATTCGTCCTTAATCGGAGAACCTACATTCACATATTTAACCGTGTTACCTATTTGTTCCAAAGTAACGGATACCGGTAACTGATAGTTATTATACTGCAGGTTGGTTTTTACATTACCGAGATCCAGCTTAACATCCCCGAACGGACCGTAGAAATTCCAGTACTGACCCGTCTGAACCATGTCAAATGCCTTAATTTCCTTCCAGGTCCAGCAACCGTCCTTATCTCCTACCTGATGCACCACAGAAGGATCATATACCGGTTTCTCATTACATAAAATCGGTTTCCATTCTGCCTCCACCGTTTCGTATGTTGCCGGAGTATAAGTAATGCCAGTTACAGTTGTAAAAGTAACTTCACTTGAAGCGGTCATCTCTTGGAGATTAGTGTATCTATAAGCTTTAGTGCCGTCCCATCCGTCATAAAAATCTTCATTAGGCTCTTTAGCTTTAGCCAACGCCATTGCATTTTGCTGCGCTTCAGCTGCTGAACGTCCTTGAGCCGTAAAGGATTTATACTTAGACCAACTGCTAGAGAATATATCAGGTCTGGTAAACAGTGTAATAGTAGCTGAATACAGCAATTGTCCAGTCTGAATAGTCACCTCTTCAGTTTCAAACTCCCACTTGGCCGGTGTCACCACTTTCTGATAGGCAGGAATCCATTCACCATGTATTTCACCACAGTCTTTCACCCAGTCGTACTGTGAATAAGGAATATTTGCTGTTCCTTCTTTAATGATCATTTCATTTCTCCAGTCTGTCAGCAACCCGTTATACTGGAAGTTCACGACATCCCCGTCATCCTGAGCATCTTTTACAGACAAACCTGCAGGCAGATTAAAGTTTACCGGACGAATGAAATTCACCAGGAAGTTCTTCAATGAGTAAACGTCTCCGTTATAGGCTTCTGTATACATTTCTATTTCAGCCTGTAACCCGTTCAGGCTATTCAGTGCTGTTTTTACACGATTATCCGACTTGTCCAGGATAATACGGGCATTTTCACGGGCACCTGTCAGCTGGACACCTGTAAACGAAGTAGTTCTTTCACCATTATAAATAACAGCGGTTATTCGGTAATTCCACTTATCTGATTTGAAGATACAATCATCCCAACCTTCTAAAACCGGGGCATTCACCCAGATCTGCCGTCCCATAGCATTGTCGAAAATGCAGTTTTCAGCCACATCATGTGCGTTCTGCGGAATTGCAACATTAACATTATAAGCACTCTTCTGGGTATTCCAATACTGTTCATTTTCTGTGACTGTCAGAGTAAGTGCAGGACGTTTAACGCTGATCTCGAATGTGAAGATCACCTTTTCCGGACAAGAAGAAGTAGACACTTTATTCTTCAATACTAATTGTGCCGTCAGTGTTTTAGAACTGTTTACCGGTAAGTTTCCGATTTCACGGTGGGTAAACTTCCAGCATACTTTCTTGGTCAACTGGCCGTCAGTGCTGTTACCAGATTCCAGAGTCGGCACAGTAATACCCATCGGAGTTGTTGTTGCAGACAAGAATTCATAAGTATTCCAGAATTCTTCATGGCTCATACCACCTTCCTGGATAATCCGATAGACACCATTACGGATTTCCTCTTCTGAGAATTCCATGTTCACTACATCGTCCGGACAACTTAAAGTAATTGTCTCTGCTTTTTTATTCAATACGATATCCGTTTCTTTTTCAGCAACAATTTCCAGTTTTATAAAAGCACGGACAACTGTTTTTCCATTGTGAACCAGATCAACCCTTACTATCGGGGTACGGCCGATGGATTCTCTGTTGTTTCCTACAATGCTGAAAATACCCTTTTCTGCATCTGTACATTCGATCACGGTTTGTTGATCGGTTTGCGTTGCTCCGCCGTTGCTTACCATATAAGGTGTTGATGCTTTAGCAAAAGCATATCGCAAATCATAAGCTGCCAGATCCAGCTGTTCATGTCCTTGTTGATTTAACAAACAGGTAGCAATTTTCTCACGCAGATTAAAAGGCTTATCAAAAGGCACCCGATACCTTGGTGCTTCCATTGTTGCTTTATCGAAAGTACGGGCATAATGATGCATCTGGTTGTTCTTTAACAGCATCATAGAATCAGAGATAAACACCTCTGCTGGGGTAAAGCAAGTTTCATTCACATGAGCATATTCAGAATATACTTCAGGTTTAGCTCCGGAAGTCATTTCCTCTTCTGTCAGTCCTTTTTTCAATACCGCTTTCAGGGCAACGATATCCAGATCCTTATTTGGATCGACTTCCTGTCCCGGGTTGAGTTTCTTGTTTTTCTTCACTGTAAATACAGCTACCCCATTTTTATCAACCGGTTTGCCTACGATAGAAATGGGAGCATCAGCTCCTCCGCCTCTGGTAAAGATGTAATCAGCTTTGTCACCTACAAATGAGAAATCGGCACAGTCCATACCCACACTCTGCGGATTCAGACGATATTTTGCTGTAGCAAGTGCAGAGGTGAAAAACTTATACCGGTTAATATTAAGATTAACATCATAACCCCCTACTGCGTCGACTTCTTCTATTTCGACTTCGGCATTTTCATCTTCCCCTAGTTCATGGTATGCCAAAGTTCTGAACATAATAGCAGGAACTCCGTCGTGGTAATACTGCGGAACAAACGCAATGCTGGTGAGCCGTTGAGAGAAAATGCTCTGGGTCGGGATAATCACCTGACGATATTCATCAGTATCTTTACCCGGCAGATTGATAACAACGTAACCTTCTTTTTCCTGTATATATATGTTCTGATTCATACGGATGGCCGGTTCAACCTTGGTTTCTCCGATATACAGATAATCATTCTGTACATTCAGATTGACATCTTTGAAAGAAACTTTACCGATTTCTGTCTTACCTTTGCTGGTAGTATAATAGAATACTCCATTTTCCAGGCTAATAGAACCCACAACCTGACCTAAATTGGTTGTTGTCATTCCGTCAGAAACAGTCAGATCGCCGCTTGCAGGATCAATTGAAAACCGGAAATCAGGAAGTTCAGGAGTTGCTCCGGGTTCCCCTTTGATCTTACCCAGATCCGTTTCCTTACCATCGACCGTCACAAACAGATGGTCTTCTCTTCGCTCAAAAGAAACGTTTGGAGAATGACCTTGTTCGCCTTGTTCGCCTTGTTCGCCTTTGATGGACCCCAGATCTTTTCCGTTATAGATCAGGTGACCGTCAGCGTTTATAGTAAACTCCACTTCGGGTAATTCAGGAGTCACTTTCCCTAAATCATTGCTCGTGCCATCCGACCAGCTTGCCACCAGATGCCCTTCTTCATTGATTGTAAAAGTAGGAGCATCTCCTTTCGGACCCATCGGGCCTTGTGGGCCCTCGGGTCCTTGTATCCCCTGAGCTCCGTCTTCTCCCTTGGCCCCTTTTTCAATATGATAGGTCTGACCATTGGACAAAGTCACTTTCACTCCGCCTGCACCGTCCGACTCTACTTTGGTCAGGATGGCGCCTGCCTTGATTTGGGCTTCAATACCCTCAATTGCTTTTTTGTTAGCATCAATTTGTTGCTGCAAATGACTGATATCATCATCATAGTCCTTACAGCCTACGAGAAAAGTCCCTGTAGACCCAAGCAACAATGCACTTGCAAGCACAAAACCTGTAAATTTCCATTTTCTGTTCATAACTAAAGAATTATAATTAATTAAAATTCAAGCCATTACTGACTATTACTATCTCACACATTCAGGGGATTATAAATCATGTTTTTTACTGATCAGCCCCCCCTTATTAAAAACATTTTTCCCATACTTTTATTTTTTAATCGCTACTTCGTTTATTTAAATCCATTTTATCGAAACCATTATTATATTTTTATCGATTCCTTTAAAACAAGTACTGACACACCAACGATATAAAATATCAAGACCCACTCTTTTACTTTTTTATTACTGAATACCTCAGCCAGTTTTATATCTCCGACGTTGTCGGTAAATGACACGCCAAGGATACAAAATATCAAGACCCACTTTTTTACTTCCATATCATCGATCAAATCAATCAGCTTCATACCTCTTTTGCATTATTAGTTAACAATATCATACTACCTCCCCGAAAAGTATGTATAAAATGTGTATACATATATTATCATCCGACAGGATATCAGGTAAAAGTTCCGGGGTCAGCACCATATTTGTCTTATCACAATAATATTTTTATACAAAAATGACATGTTCTGAAAATAAAATTCCACCAAAAAAACGGACGTTTTTTTGGTGGTCGTTTGGGAAAAATTTTGGAACTTTTATGAATCTCTTAATAAGAGTTGATAGTCAGATGATTATAAAGTATAAAAC
>NZ_CFKYFN010000005.1:0-38977 GCF_985060555.1 Odoribacter sp.
GTTTTATACTTTATAATCATCTGACTATCAACTCTTATTAAGAGATTCATAAAAGTTCCAAAATTTTTCCCAAACGACCACCAAAAAAACGTCCGTTTTAATTGGAAATAAAAATTAAGAAATATGAGATTTCAGTTTAAGGGAAAAAGAAAACATAAAGATTTATGGATTGTGATTATTATCATAACCATCCTGCTATTATATACCTATTATGAAGCGAACTTCGGAAAAAAAAGAAGATTACAACAAAGCGAATCCTTATCTTCATGTTTAGTAAATGCTCCCCTTCCAAACCAGACTTCCCCTTTATCAGGCCAATTTCCGAATGATTCGGGCAGGACTTCCTCCTACCATTGAATCGTCGGGTACATCTTTAGTTACTACAGCCCCTGCAGCAACGATACAACGGTCCCCGATCGTCACCCCGGGACAAATCACAGCTCCTCCTCCTATCCAACAATCATCGCCGATTGTAATGGGCTCGCCATGTTCGGCTCCTGTTGCGCGTTCCCGATAATCGATCGGGTGCATCGGAGCATATAATTGTACATTCGGGCCGATCAGTATATTTTTCCCTAAATAAATCCGGGCCGTATCGAGAATCGTACAGTTATAATTAATAAAACCATTCTCACCTCCGTAAATATTGAATCCGAAATCACACCAAAAAGGAGCCTGTATCACTAAAGAAGGATGGGCATTCGGTAAAAATTTACGAAGTAATTCACCTCCTTGAGTATAATCCCGGAAATAAGTCCGGTTATATTCTTCCACCCATTTCAAACAGTCACGGTGCAACTTCATTAACTCCGGATCGAAAGCATAATAAGTCTCCCCTGCCTGCATTTTCTCTTTTTCTGTCTTCATATTACGATTTAATTAAAAAGCCGCTGGAAAGCGGCTTAATTATTCTAAATAAGTATATCCATACAAACCGGAGCGGTAATTGGATAAGAATTCCCTTCCCTCCTCAGGAGAAATGATCCCTTTTTTGACAGAAGTCGTCGCCCATACTTCAACGGTACGAGCCATCCGTTTAGGAGTAAATTGCACATACTCGAGAACGTCAGCAACTGTTTCTCCTTCAATAATTTTATCGATCACATATTCACCGTTTTTCACTTTGATATGCACAGCATTGGTATCACCGAACAAATTATGCAAATCCCCTAAAATTTCCTGATAAGCTCCAACCAGGAATACTCCGAAATAATAGGGTTCTTTATTGCTCAATTCATGTACCGGCAGGTGATAGGAAAAATTACGGGTAGAAATAAAATTATTGATTTTCCCATCTGAATCACAGGTAATATCCTGAATTGTAGCCGACTTTGTAGGCTGTTCGTTCAACCGGGAAATCGGCATAATGGGAAAAATCTGGTCGATCGCCCAGGAATCGGGTAAGGATTGGAAAAGTGAGAAATTACAAAAATATTTATCCGGTAACATCTTCGCAATCTTTTTTAACTCGTCGGGAGCATGTTTTGTCGCTTCGGCCATCTCGTATACTTCACGGGCAACGGACCAGAAAAGCCGTTCTACCTGTGCACGGGTACGCAAATCGATCAGGCCCAGATTAAATAAGTTCAAAGCATCTTCACGGCATTGCAAAGCATCGTGCCAAGTTTCCAACAAACGGGGCTGATTGAGATTTTCCCACAAATCATATAGTTCCTTCACCAGCTCGTGAGCATCTTCTGCCAAATCTTCATTTTCATCGAAAGCCGGAAGACTGGTACTGGCCAAGGCTTCAAAAACCAATACCGAATGATGGGCCGTCAAGGAACGTCCCGACTCGGTAATGATATTCGGCTGCGGCAATTCATTCTTTTCGCAAGCATCGACAATAGAAGAAACGGCATCATTGACATATTCCTGAATAGAATAATTCATACTATTCGATGTCGCTGAACGGGTACCGTCATAATCTACTCCCAATCCGCCTCCTATGTCTACAAAATTAATGTTATATCCCATCCGTTTCAACTCCACATAAAACTGAGAAGCTTCTTTCAGAGCTGTCTTTATACGACGGATATTGGTCACCTGACTGCCTATATGAAAATGAATCAGCTGAAGAGAATCGGCCATCTTATTTTTTTCAAGAATATCGAGAGCGTCCAAAAGTTCACTGGAATTTACCCCGAACTTACTTACATCTCCTCCTGATTCTTCCCATTTACCACTCCCTGAACTAGCCAGCTTGATCCGGATTCCGATATTCGGTTTCACATTCATTTTCTTAGCCAAACGAGCGATGGTTTTCAGCTCCATCAATTTCTCCACCACCAAAAAAATCCGTTTCCCCATTTTTTGAGCCAGCAAAGCCAGTTCGATATAACTTTCATCTTTATATCCATTACAAATGATCATGGCCTCATCATCGATATCGATCGAAAGTACCGCATGCAACTCTGGCTTCGAGCCTGCTTCCAAACCGATATTGAATTTATTCCCATGACTGACAATCTCTTCAACGACAGGACGCATTTGATTGACCTTGATCGGATAGATAATGAAATTCTTAGCCGAATAGCCATATTCCCGAGCAGCAGCCTGAAAACAATTAGAAATTTTCTCGATCCGATTATCCAGGATATCCGGGAATCGCAAAAGTACCGGGGCTTCCACATCACGAACCTGTAACTCCTCCATCAATTCTTTCAGATCGATCGAAGGTCCATCCGTTTTAGGTGTTACAGCAACATGCCCTTTTTCGTTAATCGAAAAATAGTTCAGCCCCCAACCGTTGATATTGTACAGTTCTGCTGAATCGTCAATACTCCATTTTCTCATTTCTATGCGTTGAAATCGATAATATTAGGTTTTTAAAATTCGTGCAAATCTAAGTGAATTAATCGACAATTAAAAGGTGTGACTTAAAAATTATTACGATTTCACACACAGTAAGTTAACTCAATATCCGACAATCCGGCACAATAGCTTTAATTTTATCGTCTCATCGCATCACTTTTCATCCCGGACCATTGCCCGGTTTCATTCTATTTCTATAAATTTCGAACGACTTAAAAGCAGAATAATTATAGTTTCCCGTTGTTCAGCATTCCTCTTGCCTTGCTGAAAGAATCGGAAATTCTGTCGAGATAAGATCCTCCGGACCTTCTGGTTAGAATCCTAGTGCGAAAACGACCTCGGAAAAGAGTAAATATACCTCAAGCTTTGTTCAATCCGTAAATATAGAGCAATACCCCACCTTTGATAGTATCGATGACCTGCTTACTGATATCCGGTGGTAAGGCGGGACAACCCAGACTGCGACCGAGACGCTGCTGGCCTTTCAAGACAGCAGGATCTGCATAATTAGCCCCGTGCACAACAATAGCACGTTCCCTCGCTTTATCGTTAATTCCTTTTTCCAAACCATCTAAAAATAAAGAGTAACCATTTTTTCCCATATAAGTATCACCGGTACGAAAAAATCCCAGGGAACTTTGATACGAACCGGGCCTATTGGAAAAAGCCACGGCATAATTATCCCCACTTCCTCTGCCATGAGCCACATAAGTACTCAGTAAAAGTTTTTTTTGCAAAAGATCTAAAATATAAAACCGCTTCTCCGTGGAAGGTTTGGTATAATCGATCAGTACCAACAAGCGGTCTTGTCCGGAAGCATATCGGGAAAATCCTTTGAGTGCCTGTTCGAATGCAGGAAAATTCACTTCTCCCCTCAACCCCAATTCCTGATACAACTGAAAACTAGAGGCCACCGTAGTTTCCGGTAAAGCTTCTACAGCTTTTCCGACTCTTACCCCACACACCAGACTCAAAATTAGAATAACTACTTTATACATTTTTCCTATTTTAATCAAATACAATCACCAATGCTTCACTTATAGGGGCCCAATCGTAAATGAATTTAGCATGAGAAGTGGCATTTCTCACACACATGTGCGAACGCGGAGTTGTCCCCAGCGTACCGCTATACTCCAAAACAACGGAGTCCGGATAATTTACCGGTACTCCATGCAGGTAGGCTCCTCCGGAAAAACGGCTGGCCCATGGAGCAAATCCTCCGGGCTCAATGGAACCGTCCCTTAAAAAAGGCATCGCTTCCAGCTTACGGCGAATGACATAGACTCCCGGAGGCGTTTCTCTCTTATAGGGCGGTCTATGCAATCCTGTCGTTATCGGGTTCATACTCCTGACCAACCAGGTAGAATCCCCCTGCTCCAAAGTAGCCAGGTTTTGATTCGTCCGGTCGATAAATATCAACTTCCGAAAGTCGGCCCCACCCAAACGATCTACATATTTTTCAGGTACCCACCACTCACCACCGAAAGAAGAAGGTGTCACCAACAAAAAAACCGCACTATCACGGATGACCGATACTAACGCTCCATCACGCCCATATCGTTCGGGAACTTCCCAGTTCCCTGTTTTATAAAATGGAACGGATTGATCTCTTTTCACCCCGTATTTATCTTCGATAGCCCGATAAGCGTCTTTCCGACTCGAATCCGACAATGGAGCACGGCCGTTCCGGTTTTTATAATTACTCAAAGCTCCGAACTCTTTAGCCTGATTTTCAAAATTCAACAAAGAATCTATCATCCCTGCAATCTTATCCCACTGAAAACTCCGTTCCACCTTCCTGTATTCATAATTATCCTCCAAGGTATGCCGATCGTACAACAATTGTTTTTCAATCTTCACTCCCCCATTCTCCGAGAAAAAAAATGAAAACAGAAGAAATAAAAATGACATCTTTCCCATTCCTTAAAATATCAAAATATAAAACATGTCATTTGATACGTAAAAATAATTTTTTTTCCCAAACCTCACTCCTTCTTTTCGTACTATTTATAAAAGATTCACATTCAGGTGGTAAGAATTGGCTTTATTCAATAAATATTTTATATTTGTAGAAAGTTCATCCTCCAAAGGAGGAAGGAAATCGGAAAGCGGTAAATCGATGTATTTATCGCTTTTCGTCTCAATATACTTTTGCCAGCCGACGTTTCAATTTATGTTCAATTTTATACCGGTTTCTTCCCAAAAGATAATAGGCAGTCAGTAAATAATACCGATTGTCTCCCCGGGGTTCCAGAACGATAACATAAGATTCCTGTACATCATAAAGGTAAGTACGAATGGCTACTTTGTCTTTTACGGAAAACACCTGCAAGTGTTCAGGTTGTCTTTCCTCGAGATGATATTTGATCCAATGTAGCCTCACCGCCCGATTCCGGTCATAGATCCTCTCCCTATGCAAGCGATCTTCCATTGTAATCAAATGATTGAAAAAAATGGATAAAGTATTTTTCCCTTGTGACAATGTCGGTAATACCTTCTTTTGCCTGAAATAATTTCCCGAATCGACAAAATCCCTTTTAAAAATGCCCATTAACGATGCATTACGTTCCTCCTCATCGAACGCATCCAATTCCAAAAGAGAATTATATGTCTTGATCAGATTAAGGGGCATATCAAATCTGAATTCTAAACAAGTTGAATTTTGAAATTCTTTTTGAAGTTGTACTTTCCAGATCCGTCCGGGTACGGATTTTTAACTTTTCTATGAATCGAACTTTAGCTTCCGACGCTTTCTCTGTCTGATTCAGATTATAGGCAATAGCTCCGATAAATAAATCACACAGCTGTAATAAATCCAGTTCATGAGAACGCACATGCTGAATTTTTTCAATGATCTCCATCCTGACATTCAGTATGTCTTTCAGCTTTTCAGTCCGGTAAGAGCTGAGATTATCTTTAATATCCAAATAAATATTATAATGCCAAACCGGATCCAAAGTATGAAAAAGCAACTGATAATACATCAGATAGTAAAATTTATTGTAATCATGATCACATTTATCGGCAATATACCGGCTTTTATCTACGATAATCGCCCTGAATCGTATCCCTCCTTTTTTGAAAAACCAATCTACCAACTTCGTATAAAACGGATAATTCCACTCATTCAAATAAGTCCATTTCACTTCCAGTGTATTCTTATATTTCACCCGCAAGCTTTTCAGCTCCCCCTTCATCTGTTCTATTTTATGCAAGGGAGCCGCAATATACCCCAATACCATGAACCGTTTGCCATCTTTTTGAAGATGACAGCTCTCATCGCAATAATAATTATATACCCAAGACCCACGCATGATTTTAAAGATAAGAAGATTAAGGCTAATTTAAGCAATTTTTACCTGAAAACAAAACCCAAACACATTTTTTCCCTTTACATAACAAAATCTTTGATCTGGCGGTAAAACATCGGCATTGGAAGCATGTAAAAACCGGTGATTTACCGGAAAGTTGTCATCTGTCATTGCACTTACCTTTCACTATATTTGCTGTATGAAAAGGGAAATAATAGCATTCGGAGATTATTATGACAATCTCATGAAACCCTGTCAGCGACCGAGCCTAAGAAGGTTCATTATCTACTTGACCTTCTACAGATCAGAAATAGAATTAGTACGAAATTCGTCATATTTATCAGAGATAGCCTCTATGAAATAAGGACTATGTATCATGGAAATATCTACCGGGTATTTTTCATTTTCGATGAAGGCCGGATTGTAGTTTAAGGGGTAGATTTATCAACTTTAAACAAAAAACGCACTGATAATCAGTGCGTCCTGTTTTTTGTCGAGATGACTGGACTTGAACCAGCGGCCTCCACGTCCCGAACGTGGCGCGCTACCAACTGCGCTACATCTCGTTTGCGGATGCAAATGTAATAAAAGTATCAGGAAAAAATACTATATTTGTTGAAAAATTTTTCAACTTAATTCAAATACGATGGATTCGATAAGACAAAATAAGGTAGCACGCCTGATTCAAAGAGATTTAAGTGAGATGTTTCAGCTGGAGTGTAAAGAATATACAGAAGGAGCAATGTTGTCGGTAACAGCGGTACGGGTCAGTCCGGACCTTTCTTATGCCAAGATTTATGTCAGTATTTTCCCTTCGGAACGGGTGGAGGCTGTCATGAAAAGCCTGGAAGAAAAAAATAAAAGCATCCGGTTTATTTTAGGGAAAAAAGTCGGCAAACAAATGCGCATCGTGCCGGAACTTCGTTTCTTTGTCGATGACAGCCTGGACTATATCGACAAAATCGACGAATTATTAAAATAATTCATCTATCCGGATACCGCTCTTTGTTACCGGACATCAATTCAATCCAGGAATGAAACTGTCTTTGTTTATTGCCAAACGCTATCTGTTTTCCAAAAAGAAACAGAATGCCATTAATATCATTTCGGTCATCAGTGTCGTTGGAGTTGCTATCGGAACTTCGGCATTGGTAATCATCTTATCTGTTTTCAATGGCATCGATCTGTTATTACAAAAGAGTGCGGACAGCTTCACCCCCGATCTGGTCATCAGTCCTCTGACAGGTAAATTCTCCCACTTCGACGATTCTTTGTATCAGGTACTTCGCAATAATTCGTCCGTTGCCTACTACAATCAGATCGTCGAAGAGAAAGCGCTCGTAAAATACGATGACAAGCTTTCGCCGGTAACGATCAAAGGAGTTGCCGACGACTATGCCCGTAATACCCATTTCGAGGATAACATCATACAAGGTACCTTTCAACTCAAAACCGGAGATACCTACAAATCGGTTGTCGGTTACGGTCTGGCTGCAGAATTAGGTATAGGTCTCAATTTCCTAACGCCTATGGTATTTTATTATCCGGATAAAAATGCCGGAGTTTCTGCTTCGGCTTTAAATACAGCATACCTGTACCCATCGGCTTTCTTTTCTTCCCAGCAAGAAATAGAAGGTCAATATGTACTTACAGATCTTGAATTCGCCCAACGTCTTTTCGGCATAAACGATCAGATTTCGAAGATCGAAATTAAACTGAAAGACAGTAAGCTGATCCCGGAAGTAAAAAAAGAATTATCCGATTTCACCGATACAACATATCGTCTGGAAGACAAATACGAATTGAACAAGGCCTTTTATGCTATGATGAAATCCGAAAAGCTGGCTGTCTTTATGATTCTTCTGTTTATCTTATTGATCGCTTCGTTCAACATTATCGGTTCAATTTCGATGCTCATCCTGGATAAAAAAGAAGACCTCGGTACTTACAAAGCTCTGGGAATGACAAATCAAAGAATCATTTCCGTATTCAAAACCGAAGGAAATCTTATCACAATGGCCGGCGCAGTCATTGGACTCGTCTTTGGGACGCTCATCTGTCTGTTACAGGAAAAATATGGATTGATCACACTCGGCGACGGGAGCTATATCATCACGGCCTATCCGGTCAAAATTGTTTTCGAAGATATTTTACTCATCGTGCTTGCCGTCTTATCGATCGGCTATACAGCCTCCTATTTCCCGGTAAAATATCTGGTGAATAAACTTGCCAAATGAAGAAAGGAGAAAATATGAAAAAGTTCTTTTGTGTATTATGTGGAATCTGTCTTTTTTACATGGGATATGCTCAGGAAAAAGAAGTAAAAGCGGTTATCGAGACGAATCTCGGTAACATGATTGTAAAATTATACAACGACACCCCCAACCACCGGGACAATTTCGTCCGTCTGGCCAAAGCCGGACACTATGACGGCAGTCTGTTTTATCGTGTAATCAAAAATTTTGTGATCCAGGGAGGTTCGTCGGATAGTAAAAAAGCCATTAAGGGAGCTGCAATCGGGTACGGTAAACCGATCGTTATCGATGCGGAAATCAAACCGGAGCATTATCACAAAAAAGGAGCATTAGCAGCACCGCGCCAACCCGACCGGGTTAATTTTTTCAAAGAATCGGACATTTCCCAATTTTATATCGTCCAGGGTAGGAAGTATGATCCCAAAGAACTGGATATCATAGAAAAACAAGTAAATGTTCCGATCAAAAGGGCTATTCAGCGAAAATACTATACTCCGGAGAAAAAAGCTATCCTGGACACCCTCCGAAAACAGAAAAAAGTAAAAGAATTCCGGGAAATTGCCGAGAAAATCAAACAGGATATCGCTTTCGACTGGAATGCCAATCCCAACAAAATTTATATGCCGGAGGAAAAACGGAATGCCTATATAAACGAAGGAGGTATACACCATTTGGATAAAGAATATACTGTTTTCGGAGAGGTGATCGAAGGTTTTGAGGTAATCGATAAAATTGCCGCCCTTCCGACAGACGGAAACGACCGGCCTATCACCGATGTCAGAATAAAAGTCAGAATTTTGAGCGAATAACCCCAATGCCAATGTATATGAGCAGTAAACTTCGCCATATTTTTATTCTGGCCAATATTTTATGGGTCGTGATTATTTTTATTCTCTGTGCGATGCCCAGTGATGACATCCCTGATCCACACTGGAATATCCCTCATCTGGATAAGGTAGTTCATTTCGGTATGTATTTCGTTTTATCCATTCTTTTAATCTTTCCACTCGAAGAATATAGTTGCTTAAAACTAAGCCGGATCTATCTGATCGCCATCCTGGTGGCACTGATCTACGGAGGAGGAATTGAAATATTGCAAGCCAATTTTTTCAACCGAAGCGGGGATGTGTGGGATTTGGTCGCAGATGTTTCAGGCGGCATCGCAGGCTGTCTGTGTTATCCTATTGTAAAAAGATTCATCCCCATGAAAAATTGAATTCTATTCTAAATTTCAATTTTCAATTTTTAATTCTCAATTAATTAAAGTAGTTTTGTGACTTTGATAATCAAAAGCCTTTACCATGTTAGACAAGATTAAGCAGATTATATCAGAGATCGGGAGCTTCACCGCTACCACACCTGCAGAGGTTGAGCAATTCAGGATTAAGCATTTGAGTAAGAAAGGTACCATTGCCGCTTTATTCGATGATTTCAAAAATGTACCGGCAGATCAAAAAAAAGAGATCGGAAAAGCTTTGAACGAATTGAAAACAGCAGCTTTAAATAAAGTAAATGAGTTAAAGGAAAAGCTTTGCAATTCCGATCAGGGTAAAACCGGTCTGGATCTCACTTTACCGGGAGACCTGATCAAGCTAGGAAGCCGTCATCCATTGTCCATCGTAAAAAATGAAATTCTGGCTATTTTTAATAAACTAGGTTTCACGATATCAGAAGGTCCGGAAATAGAAGACGATTGGCATAATTTTTCAGCCTTGAATTTTCCGGAAGAACACCCGGCCCGGGATATGCAAGATACCTTCTTTATCGAGAAAAATCCGGATATCGTACTGCATACCCATACTTCTTCGGTACAGGTTCGCGACATGGAAACTCATTCCTTACCCATCCGGTTAGTGACGCCGGGAAGAGTGTTCCGTAATGAAGCTATTTCGGCTCGTGCACATTGTATTTTCCATCAGATCGAAGCGCTTTATATCGATGAAAATGTTTCTTTTGCAGATTTAAAACAAACGCTGACTTATTTTGCCAAAGAACTTTTCGGCCCGGAAACCCGAATCCGGCTGAGACCGTCTTACTTCCCATTTACCGAACCTTCGGCAGAAATGGATGTTTCCTGTTCGTTGTGTCATGGAGAAGGATGTAATGTGTGTAAAGGTACCGGCTGGCTGGAAATTTTGGGTTGTGGAATGGTCGATCCCAACGTATTGGAATTAAATGGAATCGATAAGGAAAAATATACCGGTTTTGCTCTTGGAATGGGTATCGAGCGTATCACAATGTTAAAATACGGCATCAAAGATTTACGCTTGTTCTTTGAGAATGATATTCGTTTTCTGGAGCAGTTTACTGCAGCAATATAGAAAAGATAGAAGGTGTAAAATAAAAGGTAAAAGGTTGAAAAATAACCTTATACCTTTTACCTTTTATTTCAATATATCCATCAGCTTATCCAATTTCGGCGCCATGATGATTTCGGTACGCCGGTTGTGTGCCCGTCCCTCTACACTTTCGTTATTGTCCACCGGCATAAACTCCCCCCGGCCGCAAGGTAAAATCTGTAAAGGATTCACCCCATAATCTTTGGTCAGAATACGTACGACAGAAGTAGCACGTACGACACTTAAATCCCAATTATCTTTAAATTGCACGGTTTTAATGGGTTTGTTATCGGTATGTCCCTCGATGAAAACATCGATATCATGCTGTTTTTTCAGCACTTCCGCTAATTTACCCAACGCTTCTTTACCCTGTTTGTTGACCTGTGCACTCCCCGACTCGAACAACAGCTTATCCGACATAGCCACATATATTTTCCCATTCTTTTCGGTCACGGTCAATTCATCCGAGCTAAATCCAAGTAAAGCATCCTTGACACTATTCAATAAACTTTGAAGACGTGCGTTTTGCGCATCGACTTCGGCCTGTAATTTATTGATGGTAGCTTCCCGTTCGGCCAGTTTCTCCATTTTTTCCTTCAGTAACATATTCAGTTTTTCCTGTTCGGACAGATTGGAATACAATGATTTTCGATAATCGCGGATGGCTTGACCTAAACGAGTCGTATCACTCATCAGGTCAGTGATCTGTTGCTTCAATTTTGCAATCTCATCTTTCTGTTGTCCCAAATTTCTGTTCAGTACCCGTTCACGGCTTAAAGCTGCCAACCGACCGTTTTCAGCAACCATATACTTCTTTTTAGATACACACGACGTCACTGCAATCAATAAGCATAAGGCAAAAATGATTCTTTTCATTTGTGTAAAGAAATTATTTATTTGTAATATAATTAAAATCTACCGCTCTAACTACCATTTCACCACAAACTTAAAAATTATTCTGCAATTATGAAAATCCCTTTTTATGGATAGAATTAATTGGGAAAGTAGTTCCGGGATAATGCAGAATATTCTAACTTTGTAGTTAGAAATACCGATAAGAACTATTCAAATATGATCCGGCTAATTTTACATCTTTTCTTATTTTTGTTCCTTTCTAGTTACAGTTGTGAGGCTTACCGCTTCTCTTCGTCCGATCAGAAAGTATTAAATTCTTTTTGGAAATATGCAGAAGAACATCGCTTGGGCAATCTTCCTGTAAATGAAAGAATCCCTTCTATCGCCCGTTTTTTTTTAGGGACTCCTTATCAAAGCAATACTTTGAACGTCACCCGGGAGGAACTGCCGGTTATCAATCTACACGAATTAGATTGTGTGACGTTCGTGGAAAATGTCCTTGCTTTGGCATTTTTGGAACAATATAATCAACAATCGACAGAGGCTTTCGTGCAAAATATTATCCGGCTCAGATACCGGAATGCAGAGATCGTCGACTATACTTCCCGTTTACACTATTCTTCAGATTGGTTATATGAAATGCAACAAGCTCATTTGCTGACCGATATTACACAATTTGCCGGCGGGATCCCTTATTCCAAGCAAATCTGCTTTATGTCGGAACACAGTCAGAAATATCCACAACTCCAAAAAGACTCAAGCTTACTTAAAAAGATAAGAACCATTGAAACAGCAATAAATCAAAGGACGTATTATTATATTCCAAAAGATAAGATTAATGAAGCTTGTAATAAAATAAAAAATGGAGATATCATCCTGATCACAACACATATAAAAGGTTTGGACACCTCTCATTTGGGTTTTGCCTGGAAAAAAGAAGGTAAGACTTATCTATTGCACGCTTCCAGCAAGGGTAAGCAAGTGATGATTAGTTCCCTTCCCCTCCAGGAATATATGGAAGGGATCGATTCCCAAAGTGGAATTATGCTCGCCAGAGCCGCTAAAACATTAGCAGAATAGATATACAAATTTTATTCTCTCATTCTGGCATAAGAATTGATTGATAAATCAAAAACTAAAACAAATATATTATGAGAAAGATTTTCACTGTAACGATAGTATTCGCACTGGCAATTGCCTTCAGCAGTTGTGCCACACGTAAAGTATCCCGTGTCAATACGAACGAAGTCATCGATTTAAGCGGTCGCTGGAACGATACGGACTCACAACTGGTTTCAGCCGAGATGATCGGCGATCTTCTTGGAGCTCGCTGGTTGCCGGTTTATGAGAGCCAGCACAACAACAAACGTCCCGTGGTTGTTGTCGGAACAGTTACCAACAAGAGCCATGAGCACATCAATTCGGAGACTTTCATCAAAGACATAGAGAAAGCAATCATTAAAAACGGAAGTGTCCGGCTTGTACAAGCCGGGGAAAAACGGCAGGAATTACGTACCGAACGGGACGAACAAAACCAAGGTTATACTTCGCCGGAGACAGCTAAAAAATGGGGACTGGAATTGGGTGCCGATTTCATGTTGCAAGGAACCATCAATAGCATCGTCGACAGCTACAAAAAAGAACAGGTTGTCTATTATCAGGTAGATCTGGAACTGACCAACCTGGAAACGAACGAAGTGGTTTGGATGGGAGATAAGAAAATCAAAAAACAAGTTAGCGACAGAGCCCTGTAAGAGAAAGGCCACCCAGATATTAATTTTAGATTTGCGGTTTTCGATCGATCACTTACGTACAGTTAGCTGTAACGTTATACATCGTAAGTCGCAAATCAAAAACTCTAAATAATGAAATTCCGGTTTTGTATCGTCCTATTCCTTTGTTGGATCGTTTCAAGTTGTGCCACCTGGTATCAACGCACAGCCGCATTTCAGGATGCTGTAAGTAAAGGCGAGTTCGAGCAAGCTGAAAAACTCCTGCAAAAGGATAAAAAACAAGCCCGGGATAAAAACAAAATACTGTATTACCTGAATCAAGGTTATGTCGAATTTATGTTAGGCCATTACGAAAAGAGTAATCAAGCTTTCGAAATCGCCGAACAGCTGACCGAAGACCAACAACGTAATCTGCTGACAGAAGCTGCCGTATTGATCTCGAATCCGGAAATCCGTCCTTATCGCCCGGAAGATTTCGAAGTGATCATGATTAACTTTTACAAGGCTCTGAACTACCTTCAGTTGAATAATATGGAAGATGCTTTGGTAGAAGTACGTAAAATCAATATTCGTCTACAGCAATTAAATGACAAATACCCGGATCATAAAAACCGTTATCAACGGGATGCATTTGCCCAATTACTGATGGGCTTGATATACGATGCTGCAGGAGATTACAATAATGCTTTCATCGCCTACCGGAATGCTTATAACACCTATCAAACCGACTATTTAAAAAATTTCGGGTTAGCTGCTCCCGAACAATTAAAAAAAGACTTGCTGCGTACAGCCTATCAATCGGGACTCACCCAAGAGTTAGCCGGGTATGAAAAAGAATTCCAACAGAAATATACCCCGGCTCCGCTCCCGGCCAACGGACAATTAGTATTTTTTTGGCTGAACGGTTTCGGGCCGGTCAAAGCAGAATGGGGAATTACTTTTACCAAAATCGATAAAGGAGACGGGGTTATCGTATTTCACAACGAAGAACTCGGTTTGACCTTTCCTTTCTTCTGGGGAAACGGATATAGTGAAAACGACCGCAATTCCCTGGCGAACATCGATGTAGTCCGGGTCGTATTCCCGAAATATGTCGAACGCCCGCGTCCTTTCACCCAAGGAGTTATCAGCTATGACGGGAAAAACTATACTTTACAAATGGCCGAAGACATCAATCAAATCGCCTTCAAAACGCTGCACGACCACATGTTGAGGGAATTATCCAATTCGCTGTTGCGGGTAGGCATTAAACAAGGCTTGAAATATGCAGCCTCCAAACAAAATGAATGGCTCGGTCTGGCCGTCAGCCTGACCAATGCAATTACAGAGAAGGCAGATACCCGCAACTGGCAAACCCTTCCCTACTCGATTTCTTATGCCCGTGTTCCTCTACAAGCCAGTGAAAACAATATCGAATTAAAGTTCTCAGGCAATCATCCCGGAACCCAGGATCTGCAAAAACTGACCATTCCTGCCAATGGTAAACGAACCCGCTTTTTCGTCTATACCACGCTATAAGGATAAATCAGAAATGCTATCCGGCCAATTTTTTGCGAATCGGCTAATCCCCGGTAAAAATTAGCGGACCTACGATTCTGATAGTAAAATCCAGTCAGAAAAACATAGGTCCGCCAATTTAAGTAGTATGAAGAAGATTAATGCACATCTTCTACAAAATGCTTGTAGAATAACGGAATAGTACGAATGCCGTTAAAGAACTGCTCTAACGGATAATTCTCATTAGGTGAATGGATAGCATCGGCTCCCAGTCCGAAGCCCATCAAAATAGATTTGATTCCCAGCACTTCTTCAAAAGTAGCGATAATTGGAATACTACCTCCCGAGCGCACCGGTACCGGTTGCTTTCCATAAACTTCTTCATATGCTTTTTCTGCAGCTTTATATGCAGGTAAATCTATCGGACAAACATAAGACGGTCCGCCATGCAGATAGCTTACTTTCACTTTCACATATTCCGGAGCAATGGATTCGAAATATTCCTGGAACAATTTAGCAATTTTATCGTGTTTTTGATTGGGAACCAAACGGCAACTGATTTTTGCATGGGCCACAGAAGGCAGTACTGTTTTTGCCCCTTCTCCGGTATAACCTCCCCAAATACCACATACATCGAATGTGGGACGAATACCGGTTCGCTCGTTGGTAGAGAATCCTTCTTCGCCATGTACGGCTTTTATACCTAAAGATTTTTGGTAAGCTTCCAGATTAAACGGAGCTTTGGCCATTTTGGCCCGCTCATCTGCACTGACTTCCAATACGTCGTCATAAAATCCGGGAATAGTGATATGTCCTTTGTCATCGATCATATCTCCGATCATCTTACACAATACATTGATCGGATTTGCTACAGCACCTCCGAAAATACCGGAATGTAAATCAGCATTCGGGCCGACCATTTCCACCTCCCAATAGGCCAAACCTCTCAAACCGGTAGTAATAGAAGGAACGTCGGGAGCTATCATACTGGTATCGGAAACCAGAATAACATCGGCTTTCAGCATCTCCTTGTGATCCCGGCAGAATTTCGGCAAGCTCGGAGAACCGATTTCTTCTTCACCTTCCAGCATAAATTTCACATTACACTTGAGATTACCGGTTTTCACCATATATTCGAAAGCTTTAGCATGCATAAACGATTGGCCTTTATCATCGTCTGCACCACGAGCCCAGATCTTTCCGTCTTTGATCACGGGTTCAAAAGGCTGCGTATGCCACAATTCCACCGGATCGACAGGCATAACGTCCATATGTCCGTATACCAATACAGTCGGCAGAGACGGATCGATGATTTTTTCGCCATAAGTAACCGGATTTCCTTCGGTCTCATAAACTTCGGCTTTATCGGCACCGGCCGCCAGTAAAAGGGATTTCCATTTTTCTGCACAACGATACATATCGGGCTTGTGTTCTACCTCAGATGAGATAGAAGGAATACGTATCAACTCGAACAGCTCATTCAGAAACCGCTCCTTATTCTCCTCGATGTATTGGTTTAATTTTTCCATAGTTAGGTTGAAAATTGAAATTAAATAATTAGAAATTCTTCACAAACGGTATAAAGATAAGAAGAAAAGCTAAAAAGTAAAAGGTAAAAGGCAAAAAAGGCATTTCCCTTTACAGACTAAATTATTTTCAATTTTCAATTTCTAATATTCAATTAATTACTTACTTTTGTTGCGAAATAGCTCACAAGTGAGTTGGGTAATAATATCTGAAATTCGATTTTACAGCGTCTTAAAACATAAATATTGAAACGGCTAAATTATGTCAGATCTTTCCGAAGTTAAGATTTTTTCCGGGGAAAACAGCAAGTATATTGCTGAGAAAATTGCTAAATCGTTGAATTTAGATCTCGGACAAAAGACTTTATTACATTTCAGTGACGGAGAATTTGCGACTTCTTACGATGAAACAGTTCGTGGTGATCATGTTTTTATCGTACAATCCACTTTCCCGCCTAGTGATAACCTCATGGAGTTATTAATGATGATCGATGCGGCTAAACGTGCTTCTGCCTATAAAGTAGTAGCTGTCATTCCGTATTTCGGTTTTGCACGTCAGGACAGAAAAGACCGTCCGCGGGTAGCTATCGGTGCTAAGTTAGTAGCCAATTTGTTATGTGCTGCTGGGGTCGACCGGATCATGACGATGGACTTACACGCAGATCAGATTCAGGGATTCTTCGATATTCCGGTAGACCATTTGTATGGTTCCACGGTACTTGCTCCCTATATCCGTTCTCTGAAACTCGAGAATCTGGCTATTGCTTCACCGGATATCGGCGGATCTAAACGTGCTAATTCATGGGCAAAATTCTTCGATTCAGGGTTAGTGATCTGTCACAAAACCAGAGAAAGACCGAATGAAGTGGCCGACATGAAAGTGATCGGAGATGTAGAAGGTAAGAATGTAGTGATCGTAGACGATATGATCGATACTGCCGGAACTATCTGTAAGGCTTCCAGTATCCTGAAAGAGAAAGGTGCTTTATCGGTAAGAGCCGTAGCTACTCACGCCGTACTTTCGGGAAAAGCCTATGAGAATATCGAAAAATCAGCTTTAGACGAAGTTATATTTACGGATTCTATTCCTTTACACCAGGAATGCAGTAAAATCAAAGTGATTTCTGTTGCCGACATGTTTGCAGAAACAATCCGGAATGTCGTTGAACACCGTTCTATCAGTGATCACTTTATTATGTAGTCTTTACCTGATCGGATATAAAAAGCGAAGCATGGTCTTCGCTTTTTTTTGTAACCTGGCTCATGGAATACCGTAACATAACGAAACGTTTTTTACTTAACCACACCCATAAATGATGCCCGCTTTAACTTCCCAGGAAACCAAACAGTTATTAGCATTTCAAACTAATGAAATCACCGAACACCATATCTACCATCAACTATCACTTTTACAAAAAAATGAAAATAACCGCCGGATATTAACCGAGCTAGCAGCAGAAGAATCAGGACATTACCAGCTCCTGAAAACATATACCCAAAAGGAAGTAGGGCCTAAAAAAGGCAAAGTTCGTTTCTATGTTTGGATTGCCCGTTTATTCGGGCTTACTTTCAGTATCAAACTGATGGAAAATAGTGAAAAATATGCTCAGGAAGCCTACCGTCAAACTCATTTGGAAGATTTACAAAAAATTGCCCGGGATGAAGAAATTCATGAATCGAGATTAATCGAGCTTATCGATGAAGAAGGGCTGAATTATATGAGTTCTGTCGTTTTAGGACTGAACGATGCGCTGGTAGAATTTACCGGAGCCCTGGCCGGCTATACTTTTGCCCTTCAACATGCCAAACTGGTAGCCCTGACAGGCGCTATTACCGGCATTGCAGCAGCTCTTTCCATGGCTGCCTCGGAATATCTCTCTACCCGAACTGAAAACAATGTTCACAAAAATGCACTAAAAGCCGCCGTATACACCGGAATCGCTTATGTTATCACTGTCGTTGTCCTGATTTTGCCTTTCGTCCTCCTGTCCAATGTATATTGGGGTCTGGGCGTCTGTCTGTTCGGAGCATTAGTGATTATAGCTATTTTCAATTACTATTATTCCATTGTCAAAACAGAAAGCTTCCGGCATCGCTTTACTGAAATGGCAATAATCAGTATAGGCATAGCAGCGATCAGTTTCCTAATCGGCTATGCACTTCGGGTTTTTACAGGTATAGAGTTGTAAGCCCGGTTTATCTGACAGGATATACCCAGGTCCGTTCTTTTCCGGGTTCTCTCACAATCCGGTTCAGAGCCACTTGTGCCTCTTTACGAGTTTCATAGCCATCATAAGTGACCATGCTCATATTATAAAAAGGAACAATCCGGGAGTCGTAACCTTCCTGGATTAATTTAGCCTGTAAACGTTCAGCATTCTCCGGAATTTTAAAACATCCGGCCACCAGATAATAATTCACCTGTTTCACAACAGGTTTCGGTTCTTCTTTAGGAGGAGCCACCGGTTCCGGTTTTGCCACTTCAACAACTTCTACTTTCTGTGTCGTCAATTCTTCTTTTACCTTTTTATCCTTACAGGAAAAAAGACACAACAAAGAAAGGGCTAGTAAAATAACAGTAATTTTCATCGTGCTGTAATTAATTTCTATCACTATTACGCTTTATCGGCGTTAAAGATAACATTATAAAATAATTTTAACAAATCTATGAGGTTATATTGCTTCTACTATTCGTTTACGGAAAATCCATAAACCCAGAAAGCACAAAAAACCATTCACCAATAAAATTTCAAAACCGAAACAATAGCCCCAAAACCATTGTTCTGAAAAATGATCGAGGACATAAGAAATCAGGGGTGACAGCAAACATATCCAAGGCAGAAATTTTCCTTTTACCTGATATTCGGTCATCAGCCCAAAAGTAAACAACCCTAAAATCGGCCCATACGTATAACCGACAGCTTTCAATACCGCATTGACGACACTGGTATTATTCAATTCCCGAAAAAGAATTACTACGATACACATCAATAGCGAAAAAGTCAGATGTACTCCTATTCTCCGGCGTTTTTGCAAAGGATCCTTTGGATCGATCTTCAAAAAATCGATACTGAAGGAAGTGGTTAAAGAGGTCAGGGAAGAATCTACAGAAGAGTAAGCAGCTGCCGTTATGCCCAGCAAGAAAAATAAACCGGTGGTTACTCCGAAATAGTTCATCGATAAAAAAGCAAAAACATCGTCCGATTTTCCGGGAAGTTCTACGATTTTCATCTCCGCATATATATATAATAAAGCTCCCAACGCGAGAAATAAAACATTCGTAAGTAAAAACAGAAAAGAAAAAGAATACATATTGATCCGGCAGTCTCTCAGTGAACGACAGGTCAAGCTCTTTTGCATCATATTTTGGTCCAATCCATTAATAGCAACCGTAATCGCTATTCCGGCCAGAAACTGTTTCAGGCTATTGTGGGAAGAACGCCAGTCCCAATCAAAGATACGGGCATAAGAACTCTCCCGAATAGAACCGGCCATCGTACTAAAATTCAGATCCAGCTCCTGACAAATGACGGCAATAGTCAAAACCACCGAAATCAGCATAAAAACCGTTTGTAAGGTATCCGTCCAAACAATCGTTTTTATACCACCCCGAAAAGTGTATATCCACACTAATCCTAAGGTAATAAATACCGTCAAAGCAAATGGAATTCCCAGACTGTCGAATAAAGCCAATTGCAATACTCCAACCACTAAGAACAAACGAAACGAAGCGCCGACCAACTGAGATAAAATAAAGAAAAACGATCCGGTCAAACGGGCTTTTTCACCGAAACGGATACCCAGCCAGGAATAAATGGACACCAAATTCAACTTGTAAAATAAAGGTAATAAAACCAAGGCAATCACCACATATCCGATGCAATTTCCCATTACGACGGGCAAATAAGTCCAATTGCTATTCCCGACTTCGCCCGGTATGGAGATAAACGTTACTCCTGAAAGGGAGGTCCCGATCATCCCAAAAGCCACCAAATACCAGGGGGAAGTCCGATTAGCCGTAAAAAAAGTCTCATTATCCGATTTCCGGGAAGTAAAATAACTGATCAAAATCAGTATCCCGAAATAAGCAAGCAAAATAAATAGCACTAAACCCGACGACATATCCTTGTTTTAAGCCCATTACCGTACGAAAGTAATTATTTTTTTATACATTTGCTAAAGAACCCTAATTCCCTTTCCGATGCGGCTACTTTTTTTCTGTCTATTCGCTTGTTTCCTATTCAATTGCGGGCACCCAACCGTCCCTCGAAATATAGATGTTACCCGTATTTCTAAAAGCGACTTGCAGAAAGTCCGGTCTTTCGATCCAACCCAACTCATCGACAGTTGTACCTACATCCCTTTAGAAACCTCGGATCGGATTTTAATCGGCAGAGTAAAACAGCTGAAAATCACCGATAAATATATTTTCCTGGTAAATTCGGAAAACGATTCCCTCTATGTTTTCAACCGTCAGGGGAAATTTCTGAATACCATCGGTACCCGGGGCAGAGGCCCACGGGAATATCGTTCTATTCAATCTTATTGTTTTCCGCCTCAGGCAGACACAGTGATTATTTTCGATTCGGATAAGCTCTTATTTTATACGCCCACAAACCGATTCATCCGGAGTGTCGATCTGGTACCCCAACTACATCGGGATACCGATATCATCCGTAGTATAAACTCGATCGATTTTGCCGAACCGGGGAAATTACTTTTCAAATACGACCTGATGTATCGATGTAACGTATTTTATTCCACTTATAATTACAATACCGATGAACTCAAAGATATCGGATATGTCCCGCTCTCACTCGATTTAGGCAATACTCTTAACCGGGTAAACCTCGATTTTTTTGAAACGGCACCCTATAAACAAGAATTGAGTTGTGCCATACTCTATAACGATACGATCTTCCAATACCGGCAAGATTCTTTATCTCCCCGTTTCATTATCAATGCATTAAAAGACAAAGTTATTCCGGACCGGATTCTCCGGCAACTGAACGGTTCGGATCCCATGAAAGCAGGCAGTCTTTTGGTCAGCTCCGGTATCTTTATCAAAAATATATACGAATCGGATTCTTATTTTTTCATTTTATACAATGGCTCCGAACCTCAGGAACTGATCTGGAATAAAACGACACACCAAGGTATACTCGTCGAACTAAACGATAACTTTCGCGGTCACACTTATGCTCCGATGGCTGTTTCCGCCTTAGCAGTATTGAACGACGACGAAAAATACTATGATCCCAACAACGGAAATCGATATTTACCGGTCTCCCGACAAAAGCAAACCTTACAATTCCGACTGAAAGAAGAAGATAACCCTGTCATCGTCATTTATCACCTGAAACCACAATTCTAACCTCATGCAAATCATTATCCTTCCGGCTTATTATCGTTGACCGTCTGTCATCCGGCTACTGTCCGGGATAAAGATCTCCTGTATACCGCGACCGGCAAGACTTACAGGAAATCAAACATTTCAAGCCGGAACAGCTTACCGGCAGCATTATCTGCATGACTTTAGAAACTTCTGTCATTTTATGTTCCGCCACAACTTTATCCTTTACTTTTTAGCTTTTACCTTTTAGCTTTTACCTTTTACTTTATATCTTTGTGCCTCAAAATGAAATCATAAACAATCTATATTATCATGGAATACAACTTTAAGGAGGTAGAGAAAAAGTGGCAGAGCTACTGGAAAGAAAATCAGACTTACAAAGTCGACGTCGATCCGTCCAAACCGAAATTTTATGTACTGGATATGTTCCCTTATCCTTCCGGAGCCGGTTTGCACGTCGGCCACCCACTCGGCTACATCGCATCCGACATTTATTCCAGATATAAACGTCTGAAAGGATTCAATGTGTTGCATCCGATGGGATTCGATGCATATGGTTTGCCAGCCGAACAATATGCCATCCAAACAGGACAACATCCGGCCATTACAACAGAGAAAAATATTGCCCGCTATCGGGAACAACTCGATAAAATCGGTTTTTCTTTCGACTGGGACCGGGAAGTGAGAACTTGCGATCCGAAATATTATAAATGGACACAATGGGCATTTATCCAAATGTTCAACCATTGGTTCAATAAAGATACTCAAAAAGCCGAACCGATCGCCAAACTGGTAGAAACCTTTGAAAAAGAAGGGAACGCAAATATCAATGCAGCCAACTCGGATACCCCGATCTTCACGGCCGAAGCCTGGAAAGCCATGGATATCCGGGAACAACAGCGTGTATTGTTGAATTACCGGATCGCTTATCTGGCCGATACGATGGTGAACTGGTGTCCTCAGCTGGGAACTGTGTTAGCCAATGATGAAGTCAAAGAAGGACTCTCGGTGAGAGGTGGTTTCCCGGTCGTACAAAAGAATATGCGACAGTGGTCTTTACGGGTTTCTGCCTACGCACAGCGTTTGCTGGACGGATTGAACCACCTGGAATGGTCCGATTCGCTGAAAGATATCCAACGCAACTGGATCGGACGTTCGCAGGGAGCCGATGTGATTTTCGATGTAAAAGACTCGGATATACAATTGAAGATCTTTACAACCCGTCCCGATACGATCTATGGGGTGAGCTTTATGGTACTGGCACCGGAAAGCGATTATGTCAGGCAACTGACCACCCCCGATCAGGAAAAAGCAGTAGCTGAATACCTTGACTATGTAGCTAAACGTACCGAACGCGAACGCCAAAGCGAGATCAAAACCGTGACCGGCGTATTCACCGGTTCTTATGCGATGAATCCGTTTACCAACGAAGCGATTCCGGTATGGATCAGTGAGTATGTATTGGCAGGCTACGGAACGGGAGCTATCATGGCCGTACCGGCCCACGACAGCCGTGACTACGCTTTTGCACGTAAGTTCAATCTGCCGGTCATCCCGGTTATCGATAACGGCCAGCCTATCGATCTCAGCAAGAGTTCGTATGATGCCAAAGAAGGGAAGATGATCAACAGTGGACTGATCGACGGCATGGAAGTAAAAGAAGCTATCGCTTTCATCGCCGAAGAAGTGGAGAAACGGGGGATCGGGAAGAGCAAGATCAATTACCGCCTACGGGATGCCATTTTCAGTCGTCAACGGTATTGGGGCGAACCGTTTCCTGTATACTACAAAGACAGTATGCCCTATATGATAGATGAGGCAGAATTACCTTTGGAATTACCTGAAATCGATAAATATCTGCCCACGGAAAACGGAGAACCTCCTCTCGGCCGGGCTAAAAACTGGACCACGAAAGAAGGATATCCGATCGAGTTGAATACCATGCCGGGATTTGCGGGATCATCGGCTTATTACCTCCGCTATATGGACCCGCACAACGATAAAGCATTGGTCAGCCATGAAGCAGATGCGTACTGGCGTAATGTCGATCTGTATCTGGGAGGAGCAGAACACGCAACAGGGCACTTGATTTATTCCCGTTTCTGGAATATGTTTTTATATGACTTAGGAGTAGTTTGTGAACCGGAACCTTTCAAGAAACTGATCAATCAGGGAATGATACAAGGGCGTTCGAATTTCGTATACCGCATCGTAGGGACCAATACCTATGTATCTGCCGGTTTGAAAAGTCAATACGAAACAACCGAGATCCATGTAGATGTCAACATCGTCAAGAACGACATTTTGGACACAGAAGCCTTCAGAAAATGGATGCCTGATTATGCCGATGCCGAATTTATTCTCGAAGACGGTAAATACATCTGTGGCTGGGCCGTTGAAAAAATGTCGAAATCTATGTTCAACGTAGTCAATCCGGACGATATCATCGAACAATTCGGAGCCGATACTTTACGACTTTACGAAATGTTTCTGGGACCGCTTGAAGCACACAAACCCTGGGATACACAAGGCATCGACGGCGTATATAAATTCTTACGTAAATTCTGGCGTTTGTTCCTGAACGGAGAAGAATTCTCTGTCAGTGACGAAGTACCGACCAAAGAAGAATTAAAAGTACTTCATAAAACCTTGAAAAAAATCGAATTCGATATCGAAAATTTTTCTTTCAATACTTCTATTCCGGCTTTTATGATTTGTACCAACGAATTGGCTGCACTGAAATGCAATAAACGGGCTATTCTCGAACCCCTGGTCGTTGCTATAGCACCCTATGCTCCTCATATTGCTGAAGAATTGTGGCATTTGTTGGGACATGCCGAAAGCGTAATCGGAGCAACTTTCCCTCAATGGGAAGAAAAATACCTGGTGGAAGATAGCTTTGAATATCCGGTTTCTTTCAACGGTAAAGTACGTTTCAAACTGAATATGCCGTTGACTGCAACCCAGGCAGAAATCGAAGCTGCAGTCAAAGCCTCCCCTGAGGCAGGCAAATGGCTTGAAGGAAAAGAAATCCGGAAAATGATTATTGTTCCGAAAAAAATCGTTAATGTCGTGATCGCATAACCGGTGTAATTCTATATTATATAAAGGGAACGGTGTCAATACTGTTCCCTTTTTCTTTCTATTCCGAAATCGGAATAGAAAGAAAAAATAAACTTATGGCCGGGCGGCGGCGACTGTACGATCCTACCGGGCCTCTTCAGATCCCGGATTTTGCCGCTTAGCAGTCGGGACGATCAATAATATACTTCCTGTACCGATAGCTCCCAATATCAACAAAAGAACACGTATTTTGAAATCTTCAAGGATAAGAAAAGCAGAAATACTGATCATGATCCACATACAGGCAATCGAAATGAATTTACCGGTTAAACTCATCCCTTGCCGGGATTCGTAACGGCGGATATATTTTCCAAGGGGGGAACGATGTAAACGATCATGCAATCGCTTCGAACTTTTATAAAATAACCAGGAACTCAATAAAATAAAAGGGGTAGTGGGTAATCCAGGCACGAATATTCCGATTATTCCCAAGATTACAGAAAGGACACCTATGGTAATGAACAAAAATTTTTTCATCGAATTTTCCTGTTAAGAAGTAAATATTGCTTTTACACTTTCGGTATACTGCTGTAAGCGGGTAGACTTTTTAATCCGTTTCAATAACTTCCGGTCAGTTTCAGGCAAAAAATATTCCCACAAGGTCTTCATCTTCACCAGCAATTGAGTTTCTCCTTGAAGTACCTGGGAATAGGCTGAAAAAAGCTCTTCATGGAAGGCAAAATATATTGACATACGTTGTTCGGGCAAAAAAGTTTCATTTCCTTTAAATTCCTTAGCCAACAAAGGCGAAGACAACAATCCACGACCGATAAAAACGCCCTTCAGCAGAGGAAACCGAGTCAGAATTTGTCGGATATCCGACAAAGATTCAATATCACCATTGTAGTAAAGCGGATGCTGGCAAAGCTCATAGAAACCCTGAAATGCTTCTAAATCCGGATGGCCTTTATATTGTTGTTTGCCGGTTCGGGCATGAAGAGCGATGCGGCTAAGGCGAAGGGTATTCAACAATTCAACCAACACCATGCATTCGCTCGCATTTTCCCAACCCAACCGCATTTTCAACGAAAACTGAATTTCCGGATACTCTGCAATGGGAGCCAGTACCTCCGCTACCTGTGCGGGATAAAGTAACATTCCAGCCCCTTTGTGCTTACCGGCAATCATCGGGAAAGGACAACCCAGATTAATATCGATCTGCCTGTATCCCTTCTCTCCCACTGCATCGGTCAACAAACGAAATTCATCGGCACTACCGGGAAGAATCTGAGGAATCAAGTCAGCAACCGTATTCGTTTCAGGTTCTATATCCCGAAGATCACGCTTGCGAAGAGCCCCTTTTTCTACCCGGATAAAAGGGGTATAGTACACCTCCACCCCACCGAAATAGTGAGCGAAAGCATTTCTATAAATCCGGTCTGTATAACCCTGTAGAGGAGAAAAATGAATAGAATATCTATCGGAATCCATAAAATCAATTTCGTTTGCAACAAAGGTAATATCCAAACACCGAAAAAATAACAGTAAACCACTAAAAGTCCTGTTTTATTTATAGAAATGATTTAAACCTCTTATTTTCGTGAAATTTTCTTTAGCAGCAGGATAGCGAAAGCCAGATAATTCCAAGATGTCCGGCTGGAAACAGTAGTGTCAAACCGGTTTAGAACCGTTCTGAAGCTATCCACCCAGGCGTCGGTCCGCTCTATGTAATACCTTTCGGCATACAGTTCGTCGTCCACCAGAATATCATCGGCGTTGTCCCTTCGTTTATTGGCACGGATGTTCGTGATGACTTCCTTCTTTCTCAATACGTTGCGCAGGACATGTCCAATTCAGTACGGTAGTTGTCAAGTAGCTGAATCCATACGGATTTCCATTTGCCGCCCTTGCTCCATTCCCTGTAATGATGGTAACAGTCCCGTATGTCAGTACCTTGACGCTAAACAAGGCCTCTACCGGAAAAAGCGACCATTGGCAGCCTGTCTTGAGTTTGTACAAAATGGCGTTTGCCACCTCAATAAGGCAACTTTGAGTGACATAACCATGTTTTGCTGTGGAAAGCCAGAGCAATATTTGGTCACCTATAATATAAAGAACATTTCTATTTGTATGCTGTATTTTAATATCTTAATGCATTTTTAAGAAACTAACATAAGTTCAAATCACTTCAATAAATGAACAATAGATAATCAATAAGTAAATGTTTGAAAAGTGTAAGGAAAAACTTTTCAAATTACTGGCATTCATCCATCTTTTGCAGAATCAGGCGGTGACGTTTGGAAAACGGAAAGAACAGGTTGTCTGTATGAATTTTAAAATTTTAATGTTAAAAAATAATTTGAATATGGGATATTGCATGTATTATACATATATTTGTAGGCATATAAAATATGATATATACATGTATATTACAAAATAATTAAAAATTGTATGCAAAATCAAATTGATACTTTAAGGCAATTAAACTACGAATTGATTAAAAACCTGGGGTTGTTCAGGCAGCGGGCAGGGCTTTCCTTCGGACAACGTCACACACTATACCATATCAATGCCCATCAAGGACTGTCTATTCAGGAACTGGCAGAGCTTTTACAGGTGGATCACTCCACGATGAGCCGGAATGTCAAAAAGCTGATGCAGGCGGATTTGGTGGAAACATTTCAGGACGATGCCGACAAAAGGCGTAAGATGATTGCCTTGTCTGCAGTAGGCCGGCAAGTGTTGGACGAAGCGACGGAATCCATCAACCTCACCATTTCCAATGCTCTGCAATCACTTGATGAAGATGAAATAGAGAATGTCATTACAAATCTCAGAAAATACAGCAAAGCCCTGGAAGGGGTTCGTTGACAATGTTTTAAATTCGAAAACAGACAAAATATGGAAAAAGGAACATTGGTGCTGACACGGAGTGATATTCAGAATGCCCTTTCTTTGGCAGAATACTTACCTGTCATTGAAGAGGCACATGCGTTGCATGCACAAGGGAAGGTGTATGCACCGGATTTACTACATGCGGATGTCAGGAACGGAGAATTTCATTTGAAGACAGGCGGAATATGTTATGGGAATGAAGAATATTATGGGGTAAAGATAAACGGAGGCTTTCCTAGAAATATGGAAAATTACGGTTTGCCCAACATTTTGGGGATTATCTATATATGCGATGCCCGGAACGGAAGTCCTATAGCCATCATGGATTCTGTAACTATCAGCAAATGGCGGACCGGGGCGGCGACAGCCGTGGCAGCCAAATACCTTGCTCCTGAAGGGAGGGTTCAATTAGGCGTATTCGGTTATGGCACACAAGCGGAAATCCAGGCGAAGTCCTTGTCATTGGTGAGACCCATTGAGATAATCCGGGTAAGCGGAAGAAATGTGAGAAAAGCGGAATCGTTTTCAGTCAGGCTGCAAAAAGAACTCGGCATACCGGTAATCTGCTGTTCCGGGGAAGAGGCTGCCCGGTGCAGCAACCTTATCGTAACAGCCACTCCGGCACACAAGTATTATATCCGCAAAGAATGGATACAGCCGGGATGTTTCATTGCCGCAATCGGAGCGGACAGTCCCGGCAAGCAGGAACTGGATCCGCGCTTGGTCGCTTCTTCCGTCGTTGTCACCGACATTAGGGTGCAGGCATGCCGGGTGGGGGAATCACAACACGCCATATCCCAGGGGCTGATGGGTAAGGAGTCCATCTATGCAGAATTGGGGGAAATCGTCACAGGCCGGAAAATATGCCCCGCCTCTCCCGAATCAATCATTATCTATGATTCTACAGGCACAGCACTCCAGGACATCAGCGTCGGAGTGGCAATCGTTAAAAAATTGAAGTCAAAGCACTGTAACAGAATCTGTTTTTAGAAAAAAAACGCTTGTTTTTTCTGGACAATAATTCCAATTTTCCGTGTCCTGAACAACACTTTTTCCGATACTTTTCTGTTTCTGTTATCTATTAATTTTTAATTGTTTATATGATTTGTGATTTTTAGGTTTCAACAATTGATTCCGTTCGTTTTCAAGGTCTGCCGTATCCAGAAAAAACGAGCGTTTTAAATTGTCGTTAAACCTTAAAAACTCATGAAAAAGAAACAACTTTACGGACGGGGAGTCCCTATGCTCTGCATAGCCTGCCAACTCACAGTGGCTCCTCTGTTTTTTTCAAGTCGTGTGCAGGCAGTCCCGGTCGCTCCGACCCTCCTGACGACCGCACAAACACAAGAGATGAGGACAATCAAAGGGATTGTCAGAGATGTCAACAACCAGCCATTGCCCGGAGCGACCATCCGGATTAAGGGTACCTCTACAGGCGTGGTGTCGGATGTGGACGGGAATTATACCATTACCGTACCCGATGACCCGAATACTACCCTGCTCGTGTCGTTTGTCGGCATGAAACCCCAGGAGCAGAAAATTGGCAAATCGACGGCACTGAATTTCATCCTCGAAGAGGATGCCACCGTCTTGGATCAGGTGGTGGTGAACGGAGTATTTGAACGTAAGGCTAACACTTTCACCGGTTCGGTGAGGACTATCGGGAAAGATGACCTGAAGCGCGTGGGGAACTCTAATGTGTTGCAGTCGTTGAAGAACCTGGATCCTTCCATCATGTTTTTCGACAACATGTCTTTAGGTTCGGATCCGAACGCTATGCCTGAAATGGTGTTACGCGGCAAGTCCTCCATTAATATGGAAGATGTGGATCTGAAGGCGACCTACCAGAACGACCCGAATGCGCCTTTGTTCGTGCTGGACGGTTTCGAGACCTCTCTCCAGAAAATCATGGACCTTGATATGGACAGGGTGGAAAGTTTGACCATTCTGAAAGATGCCTCGGCAAAGGCCATTTATGGTTCGAAAGCAGCCAATGGTGTGATTGTCATTGAATTGAAGAAGAATCCGTCCGGAGACTTGCGCGTCACTTACAATGGAAGCATGGAAATCGAGGCTCCGGACCTCAGTTCGTACGATTTGTGCAATGCTGCGGAAAAACTGGAGGTGGAACAGGCTTTCGGGATGTTCAACGATCCGGGAGCCGATTTCGAATCACAGCGCATGATGATTAAAATGTATAACCAACGCCAGTCGGCCGTCAAATCGGGAATCAACACGGATTGGATATCCAAGCCGTTGCGGTTGGGTGTGGGCAACAAGCATAGCCTTTCTGTGGAATTGGGCGACAAGGCATTACAGGCCATCGTCGATTTGTCTTACCAGAACATCAAGGGGGTTATGAAAGGTTCGGATCGTACAAACATCTCCGGAGCAATCTCCCTGTTGTACAGGCATCAGAATTTTCTGTTCAGAAACCAGTTGACTATCACTTCCAACGAAGCGCACGACTCCAAGTACGGGACTTTCGATGAATACACCAAACTCAACCCTTATTACACACCCTACGATCAATACGGTCATTTGACCGACAACATCGTCCCTTCTTTGGATCCGGGAAACAGTGTCACGGTGAATGCATGGTATGAGGATATTGAATTTGAGGCGAATCCCCTGTACAATGCACAGTTGAACACACTCTTACAGGACAAATACGTCGACATCACCAATAATTTCGAACTACAATGGTTTGTCATGACCGGCCTGAAGGCTACAGCCCGTTTCGGACTTACAGAACAACGCAGCAGGAGCGACGAGTTTTATCCGTCGGATCATCTGAAATTCGCCTCCTACAGTACCGACCGTCTGACGGAAAAGGGGAGCTACGACCTGGAAAACGGCGAACAACATTCCTTGAGCGGTAAGTTCGACGTACAATATAACAAGAATTTCCTGAGTGTGCATGACATTTTTGTCAATGCAGGTTTTGATCTGTCGCGCAAACAGTCTTCCACCAATCTGCAACAGGCAGAAGGCTTTCCGAGCGACAAGATGACCGACATTATCTTTGCCCGGCAATATCTGAAAGATGCCAAGCCCAAAGGGACGGAGGAGACTGTAAAGGATTTCGGTTATTATCTGTCGGCAAACTATTCCTATGACAATCGTCTGAACTTCGACGCCACTTTCCGTCAGAGCGCATCCAGCATGTACGGAGCCAACAGTCGTTGGGGGAAATTCTGGAGTGTGGGAGGAAGCTGGAACATACACAACGAGAGCTGGATGGAAGGTTCCAACATCACCCAACTGCGTCTGAGGGCGACGACAGGCTCGACCGGTTCCCAAAGCTCGGCAGCTTATAACGCATTGGCCTCATACGAATATTTCCTTGACAAGACATACGGAGGCCAGTTGGGAGCGCAATTGCTGAACATGCGCAACGAGGATTTGAAGTGGCAGGAGAAAGTGGAGCAGAACTATGGTTTTGACTTCAATTATAAAAACCGTTATTCGTTTACTTTCGAATACTACCATTCCATTACAAACAATGCGGTGAACCCTCTAAGCCTGGCTCCGTCTACCGGTTTCACCACCGTTCAGGAAAACGTCGGAAAAGTATTGAACCGGGGGTTCGACCTACGTGCCGGAGCGACCGTATGGCAACAGCCGGCAGACCGTTCCTATCTGTCGTTCTCCCTTATGATATCGCGCAACAAAAACATCCTGAAGGAAATATCCGAAGCCATGCGTTCCTATAACGAACAGCAGGAGAAACTGGCCACTGAAGGTAATGTACCTGTCCAGAAATATTACGACGGTGTTTCCATGGATGCCATCTGGGCGATGCCTTCCTTAGGGATAGACCCGGCCAATGGCCGCGAAATCTATATCGCGAAAGACGAGAACGGCAATCCTTACCGGACCTATACTTACGATGCGGCCCAGCAGGTCATCTGCGGTGATGAACTACCCAAATTCCAGGGGAATGCCGGTGTCAATTTCGAGTACAAAGGATTCGGCATCAATGCTGTACTGACTTATCAGTACGGGGCCAAAATGTATAACCAGACATTGGTTGACAAAGTGGAAAACGCCGACATGAAATATAACGTGGACCGACGCATCTATACCGACCGTTGGCGCAAACCGGGAGATATCGCCTTGTACAAAGCAATCAGCGAAGAAGTGTATGTGTCCGAAAAGCAGCAGTTCGCTTCAGAGAAGACATATCCTACCTCCCGTTTTGTGCAGAAACGGAACGAATTGAAGATATCCTCCCTGCAACTGTCATACGACTTCTTCCGTCATGACTTTGTGAAGAAAATCGGTCTTGAAAGGATTCTGCTGCGGTTCAATGCAAACGACCTTTTCACCTTTTCAAGCATCGACATTGAGCGGGGAACCTCCTATCCTTTCGCCAGAACGTTCAATTTCTCCTTAAATGTGACCTTATAACACCGAGAACCATGAAAAAGAATATCTAGTTTGTCATTGTTCCTGCTCCTTTCCCTGTCGGCCTGCAACCAATGGCTGGAAGTGGAGCCTAAAACGGAAATCAAGAGTGACAAGATGTTTGAGAATGAAACCGGCTTCAGAGATGCCCTGATCGGATGCTACATGATGATGGCGGATTCCACCCTTTACGGGCGGGAATCCACTGTCTGCTTTTTTGATGTGCTGGCACAGCAGTATGACATGGCCACGAACAATCCTTACAACAATCTCAAGCAGTACCGTTATGAAAGCTATACCGGGACCATCGACGGTATCTGGCAAAAAACCTACCGCATCATCGCCAACCTGAACGCGCTGCTCGAAGTGAGCGACGAAAAAAAGGCCATCCTGCATCCCACCACTTACGGCATCATCAAAGGAGAAGCCATCGGTCTGCGGGCTTTCCTGCACTTTGAACTGCTGCGCATATTCGGCTGGGGAAATCTGGAGAACCAGCCTTCCAACCTGGACAAGCTTTCCATCCCTTACGTGACGGAGTATAGCAAGGTGCTCACCAAACAATCTACCGTAAAAGAAGTACTGGGATACATTCACCGGGATCTTGCGGAAGCGGATTCACTGCTGAACTACTGGGATTCTTACGGAACTGCAATCAAAGGAGATGACTATGAGATGGATGAGAACGATCTCTTTTTCAAGGAACGGAAGAGCCGTTTCAATTACTATGCGGTCAAAGCAACGGAAGCGCGTGTGTGTATGTGGGAGGGGAAATACAAGGAGGCTCTGGAGGCCATTGAGGAACTGTTCATGAAGAAGCAGGTTATCCCTTGGGTGGATCCTGAATCAAGTGTGCATGTGGAAGAAAAAATGAGGGATTTGTCGTTTACCGCCGAGCACATCTTTTATCTGGAAGTGAACCAGTTATATAAGACACTCCGTCCTTATGTAGAGCAGTACAAGATAAACGCGGACTTTTCCAGCACTGACAATGAAAAGGTGTTCTATACTACCAAGACCAAGGGGGAAAGCCTTTATGAAATCGCCGATGGGACAGGCGTGTCGGATATCCGGTATATGCGGTGGTTTAACAAGACGGAAGCAAAAGCCTGGACTTTTCTGAAATTCTACGAACCGGCAGATTCAGAATCCAGGGCAAAAAACAAGATGCCCTTGATGCGCAAACCGGAGATGTACTATTATGCGGCGGAGTGCTATAACAACCTGAACAATCCCCAAAAGGCAGTCGACGCACTGAACGCCGTGCGGGTGGCCAGAGGCATCCTATATGAGAAAAACCTGCCCGCCTCCTTGAGCAAAGAGGAAATCAGCCGGGAAATACAGAAAGAATGGCAAAAGGAGTTTGCAGGAGAAGGGCAATTGTTCTTCTATTACAAACGATTGGGGCTGAACATTCCCAATGCCTCCTTAGGTGCCGGCGATGCCTTGTTTGTTCTACCCCTGCCCGAAACGGAGGTTGAAATAGGAGGACGTGAAGATTATGGTAATAGTATCAATAAATAACACAAGAACGGTTATGAGAAACTTTATTTTTCAGTTAATCATCATAGCTTCCGCCCTGTTTGCAGGGGTCTCCTGCTCCAAGGAGAAGGTGACGCTGTATACGGAAGCTCCGGGAATCTACTTCAACGGATTCTCCACCACTTATAATTTTACGGAACATCCTGAAAATGTGGAAATCGGATGTGACACTGTCAATATCCCTTTCCTCATTACCGGGAGTGCGATGGATAAAGAGCGTGTGATTAAGGTGAGGCTGTCACCGGAGGATACGATTACAGCCGAGGAGAGTATGTATGAACTCCTGTCGGGGAGTGTCCCCGCAGGAAGTTATCAGGGGCAGTTGCAGGTGAAAATAAACTACAGTCCGTTGCTGGACGATTCCGTCTATGTGACCAGACTGCGGGTGGTGGCCACGGAAGATTTTCCTGTCACGGATTTGAACGGGAGGGTTTTCAGCCTGTATATCACCAATAAAATCGGACGACCGGCCAATTGGAGTCAATTAAATAACTATTTTGGGGAGTATTCCGACTCATGGTACCGTTTCATTTTAGATGCAACCGGGCTTCCCTCCCTCCCCTATTGGTCTCCCAGAGGCAGTGCGGATCCGAACAATCCCGATCCGGAACGCTGGACCATGACCGGTACAGAGGTAAAAGCCTACGCCGCTTTGGTGAAAGAAAAACTGACCGAATACAACAATGAGCATCCCGGCAACCCGTTGAAGCATGAAGACGGAGAATATAAGGGACAGCCGGTCACCATGCCTTAAATCATCACCTAAAAACTCAAAGTCATGAAGATAAAAACATTACTTGTAGCCCTATTGGGAAGCCTGTTTCTGGCTTCCTGTTTCGAGGACGACTCTTCCTTGAACTATAAACTGATGAACCCGATTGTCATCGATCTGGGTGATGAACCGACCACCTATAAAGTTTTCGCATTCGACACCTTGGAGATAAAGCCGATTACTTACAAAGAAGGCGTGCCGGACGCAGATCTCTCGTTCAAATGGACCCTGGAAGGCAATACCATTATTCCTAAAGTCATCGATTCCACCATGACCCTGAAATACATGGTCGATGTCAGTGCGCAAAACAATGCCTACAAACTGGTGTATGAAGTGAGGGACAATACCACGGACATCATCCAGGAACAAGTGTTCGATGTGACGGTGATGAGTCCGTTCGGGAGCGGTCTGATCGTGTGTGACACAAAAGACGAGATGACTTCCGATGTGTCGCTGATCATGGCATACAATTTCACCGATAGCTATCACAAAGAACAGGATACGGTGATGCGGAATCTGTTTTCGAGTGTCAATGGTCGGAAAATCAATGGAGTTGCGACAGCCGTCCGTTCTACCACTTATCAGGTCAACCGTTCGCTGACCATCGGGACCGACCACACTTTGGACCGGGTGGACCCTTTCAATTATTCCTATATCGACGGCAACGGCGACATGTTTGTCATCGATCCCGGCCAGTACAATGTGACTACCATTGGCTATGATCCGCAAATAGGGGCAGAACTTCTTGCCATTACCGGCAAAATCTATCCGAGGAGCATGCAACAAGACAACAAGGTGTATTCCTATTATCTTCAGACCAGCGATATGTCCGACTATTACATGGGCATTTTCTACCGTCCGGCCTGGGAAAATGGAATCGGGTTTGACGAGAAAAACGGACGCTTGTTGGAATTTGACAGCGACGACCAGTTGAAAGTGTTCAACAGTGCCAAGCTTCCCGCCGACGCCCCTTTCGATCAAAACAAACTGCAGGGTTTTACCTGCCTGGCCATGTTTTCCGGTGACGACAGCCAGATGCACATCATCCTGAAAGAAAAAGACCCGAAAACAGGGAAGGCCAAGACCAACGGGAAAATCTATTCGTATATAACTTTACGGACTTATGACCCTGAGACTGATAATGGGAAACCATTGAAAATTATCGACCTGAACAGTTTTCCCGAGATTCAGGACGCACGCTTTTTTGAGGGGACGGAAACCCAGAATGTCATTTATTATGCCACTTCCACCAAAATCTATTCCATCAACCTGGCTATCGCCAATCCTCTTGTGACCCTTGAATATACGGCGCCCGAAGGAGAGGAAATCACTTCCATGATGGCATGGAAAGAATATCAGGGAAAAGTGGACTACACCAATCCCAATCCGAACGCGGATGCCGACGATAAGGTGATAGAGGTAAGCAACAACAACCGTATGATTGTATTGTCGACCTACAATCCCTCAAGCCGGGAAGGGTTCGTCAGGACTGTCGCCATCGCCACCCTGGGTACGGGCACTTTGGAGAAGAACCGGGAACTGCACGGCGAGTTCGGAGGATTCGGCCGCATTACAGCCACCAATATACAGAAAGCGTTCTAAAAACACAGAATCATGAGACATACACTATATTTATCAATTCTCGTATTGTCGTTAGTGACGGCATGTACTAAAGAAGCCGATATGAACATAGCAAAAGAGTCGGAACATACTGTCAAGAAGAATCTGTTCCGGGTAACCAGGATAGAAGGACACAATGACCATTGGGGTGATTACATTTGGATTATAAATTACAACAAGGAGCAGATAGAGAGTGCTTTCCACATTGATACAGAGGGGGACACCATTGGCAACTTCGGGATATCCAACAACTCGGATATCAATTATGAAATCGAAGTCAATGATTGGATTCCCAAGATTGACAGCGATTCCATCAGTCGTTTGGACCAATTTCTGAAAAATAAGTACGGGGCAGGGAATTACAGTCTGAAAGACAGCATCCCGCTCGTTGGGAGGGTTTTGTATAGCCAGAAGGTCGATCTGTATGAGGACGGACGGATCAAACGGCAAAGCGTCGTGCATTACACCCCGAGGGAAGATGTGGGTACAGGCGAGGACTTTGACAACTCCTATCTGAAAACTTACAGGACAATCAATACTTATGAATACAATGAAAACAGCAATATCTGCATCAACCGGATTTATCATGATGTTTACGACCCGGAAGACATCCATCAGGAAACTTACGAACGCACCTTGCATAAATACGAAACATTGTATGAAGGCGACAGAATCACTTCCATCCTTTATATGACAGCCCCTGCCGGAGAGAACTGGATTGAACAGGACCGTTATTCCTTCACCTATTCCGGTAATCTGTTGCAATCCGTCAAAAGCAACGGCAGAACCCTTGAATTCACATACAACGGAACGGTTCCTGCCACCGTCACTGACGGGGAAACACAATATACCTACAAATTCGACGGAAATGGAAATGTGACGGAAATAAACGACGGACAAGGAAATTTCATGAAAATAACCTATGAGTCCGGGCACGGAAATTTCAGTGTCTTCACCCCTGTTATTGACCAAATGTTAGGGAAACCTTTCATCAAGTAAAAAACAGAAAAAGGGATTGCCGGAACATGTTTTGGCAATCCCTATAAATACACTATTTGTTTAACCTAGCAAAATTAATGATTATGAAAACAAATTTGCGAAAAATGATTCTATGGACAATTGCTTTGCTCGCAATCAGTATTATGACGACAAGTTCTGTAAACCCCGGTTATAATGAATTTGGTAATGACATTAATGAATGTTTGGAAGATCCTTGTCCAGAAGGCTATACATGTATGAATTTGCCAGGAAGTTTTTTGTGAGAAGCTCCAGATGGTGAAATTATCGAAGGAGATGGAGATTCTAGTAGTAAAGGTTATAAAGTGCATGATGGTGATTGTAGTTTCAGCGCATCTATAGATGCAGATGGTTATGTGACTATTTTTGGGATTAGAAAATTTGTAGGTCTCAATGCAAAGGGAGTATATAAAAAAACATTTTATGGAGTCAGAAGAGATTGTGAATTGAATGGCACTTTTTTATGTAAACCTCACACTTGTGCAAAATTTTGGTTAGATATGAAATAATAATTTGTGAAGTCGGGAGATTCCCGACTTCAATTATGGTCAAAATGCTATGATTATGTCTAATATAAAATATTGCATTAGGATAGGAATTTTGTTTTTAGCCGGTATTATCGTTTTCGGTTGTAATGAAGACAGACAGAATGAAAAGGATTCCGATATATTTCAAATCAATATTCCTCTGACATCCGGGGATAAACCCTTATTTGCCGATTCGCTGTTTTGTGGGAAAGAAATAGTGCCCCTGGAAACAACTCCGGAATGCCTGATTTCCCCAATTGACAAACTGGAAATTGCGGATGATAAACTGTATCTGTTGGATAACGAACAGGATTTTATATTCATTTTCAGTAGACAAGGAAAATTTGATAATGGAATGTATTATTAGTTGATTATCAGTATTATACGCTCTAAACGGTAGAAAAGTGACCGTATGGATTCTGATTAGATACGAAAAGGTGAAGATTTAACGTATTTAACTTTCAATCACATCAGGAATCACGAAATAAGGGTTGGGAGGGGCGTTTTAAACTGACCCTATAATGTGGTGAATAGAAGTTATATGACGAAATTCATAAAGGGGTACGGTTGAAACGACTCCCTTGAAGGGTGTGATTACATGTCATACCCTTTTGTTCTATAAAGCATTTTTGTGTAGTTTACGAAGCTACGTTTTGCAGTTTTTTTACTTGATAAACGCAGTTTTTTCATTGATTGTGCTGGCTTTTGGGATAAAACTATTATCTTTGTGGTGTAAAATGTGATACCAGTATCAAAAACAATACTCTAATATGATATTTGAACGTAAGAAATACTTGGATGAACTTATTGCAGGACGTGGAAACGGTCTTGTGAAGATTATAACAGGTGTCAGACGATGTGGAAAGTCTTTCCTGTTGTTTGATATCTGGCATAACTGGTTGTTGGAACATGGGGTGACTAATAGTCACATCATCGAAATACAACTTGATGATTTCCGAAACAGACGGTTGAGAAAGCCTGATTCCTTGCTCGATTATATAGATTCAAAGGTTGTGGATGATGGCAATCCTTATTATATAGTCTTGGACGAGGTACAACTTGTAGAAGAATTTGTGGAGGTTATTCTTAGCTTGACACACATGCGGAATGTAGATGTGTATGTGTCAGGCTCAAACTCTCGTTTCCTGTCAAGTGATGTTGTGACAGAGTTTCGAGGCAGAGGTGACGAGATACGCATCTGGCCTCTCACCTTTGACGAATACTTTAGTGGTATTGGTGGAGATATACGCAAAGCTTGGTTGGATTACTATACTTTTGGAGGACTGCCACAGGTGGCTTTGCTTGAAACGGAAGAAAAGAAAACAGACTATTTGCGTGGTCTGTATGAAACGACCTATCTGCGTGACGTAATTGAGCGCAACCATCTGCGTAATCCTGAAGGAATGAAGGAATTGGTGCGTGTGCTTGCCTCGGGCATTGGTTCGTCA
>NZ_CFKYFN010000006.1:0-26780 GCF_985060555.1 Odoribacter sp.
ATTTTAACGAAAAAATCAGAAGAGGTCGTCAGACTTCTTCCGGAACGTCATGTCCTGCCTATAAGAGTATATGGGAAAATACAGAAAAATGACAATAAATTAGTTAAACAATTCATCTGCGACCAACAGATGTTTTCTTTTCAGGAGGAAAAAGCGACCAACTTTTTCCTCTTTTTCTATTCTACAATCAAAGTATTTCCTTTTAACGAAAAATGTACCTCACTGCTATTCTCCAATACTTTCAGTAATTCCGGCAATTCTCCGTAACGGGGAAGGTTTCCTTTAAAAACAATCGCTTTAGCCTGCTGATTCCGGTAAAATACTTCGACATCGTACCAACGGGCCACTTTGCGGAGAATAGCCTCTAAACTCAGATCATCGAAAACAAACATGCCATTTTTCCAATCCACCACCTGCTGAATGTTCACTTCACCGACAACGATCTCCCCTCCTTGCCGGCCGAGCGAGGCTTGCTGACCGGGCATAAGCTGAACGTGCTGCCCCGAAGCCGAAGCGGTCACAGCAACCTTTCCTTCTACCAATGTAGTATATGTCCGTTCCTCATGTCCATAAGCATACACATTAAACTGAGTACCCAACACCTCTACAACCTGCGCCTCCGACTCTACCCGAAAAGGATGTGCGGTATCTTTCGTCACCTGAAAATAAGCTTCTCCTTCAAGATACACACGCCGTTCGTCTGTATTGAAACAGGTAGGATAACGCAAACGGGTATCGGCATTCAGCCACACATAGGTTCCATCCGCCAGGATCAATTCATATTCAGCCCCCCGGGGAACTTCCAGGGTATTGTACTGCCATTTTTTTTGTTCTCCTCCCTGCCGGTTAGTATAAACGATATTTTTTTTCCGGCGATCGATCACAAAATTCCTGTTTTCTTCTTCCGGCTTCACTTCCTGCTCCCCGCCTAACAAAATTTGTTCTCCATTTTCCAATATCAGACGAGGTTGTTTATCCCAATCGGCTAATAGCTCGGTTTGAGGCTTTCGCACAGATTGAAGCCAAAGCAACCCGCCGATCCCGAAGCATAAAATAACGGCAGCAGCCAGCCACCGAAAGTAACCCAAACGACGACGCCTTTCCTGTCGGCGTAATCCGTATTGCCGGCCTATTTCTGCCTCCAACCGCTCCCAACCTTTTTTTCGATCTACCTGACGGATCTCCATCCACAACTTCAAAGCTTCTTCCAGTCCGGCTTCTTCCCGGTTCTCATCCGATTGTTCCCGATCTGTTCTCATAATTTAATCCATTTTTATCCGACTTATATCATGAAAACAGTTCAAAACAAAAATATACGTAGTTAAAAGAATAATTTTTTGCAGTATCCTGATTTTATCTTTTACCTTTGTGTCAGAAGGAAAAATTTACATGTGATGTCCTTTAACTCAACCGATGAATACCAGAAATTCGAAACCCTGTTCAAACAATATTACAGTGGTCTGGTAGTTTATGCCAGCCGTTTTACAGGAAACACAGAAAATGCCGAGGATTTGGTACACGACCTTTTTATCCATATTTGGGAAGACAACCGGATCCTGGGAACGGATCATATAAAAGCCTATTTATTTACATCTATCCGCCACCGCTGTCTGAACTATCTGGATCACTTGAAAATCCGGAATGAATATCAGGAAAAAATCCTGCAAAAAGGGGATATTACGGGAATGTTAACCTGGGAATATTATGTAGAAGCAGAACTCCGGCAGCATATCGAAACCGCCATCGATCATTTACCTCCCCAAGCCCGGAAAATATTCCTGATGAACCGTTTTGACCGTAAAACGGCTGTAACGATAGCAGCGGAACTCGGTTTATCTCCCCGTACTGTCGAAAAACACCTGGAAGTAGCTTTAAAAAGTCTGAAGAAAGAATTGAAAGATTATTTACCAACGACTCTTTTACTTTGGTTATTTCCCTGAACCTTTTTTTATATTTTTATCTATCCGGCTAAATGCTGCAATAATCATTTAAGTTTATTTTAACTTATTTCCATTACAATTTTTTAGTATCCATCGTAAATTTACAGAATTAAATAATGGTTTGTAAAATATTACTATGGCTTATATCGACTATTATGGAGTGCTGGGTGTCAGCAAAACGGCATCTCAGGACGAGATCAAAAAGGCTTTTAAAAAACTGGCCCGGAAATACCATCCGGACTTAAACCCGAACGATCCGACAGCAAAACAAAAGTTTCAGGAGATCAACGAAGCGAACGAAGTACTGAGCGATCCCGAAAAACGGAAAAAATACGATGCTTACGGAGAAAACTGGAAACATGCAGATGAATTCGAAGCTCAAAAGCAACGTTATCAGCAACAAAGCCGAAGTGGCGGTGGCGGCTTCGGCGGTATGGGTGGTGGCTACTGGTCCTCTGCAGAGGGAGGAGGTTTCAGCGGTAACTTCAACGGAAACGAAGGTGAATTTTCCGATTTCTTCGAATCCCTATTCGGTCAACGCCGGGGAAGCAGCCGAAGAAGTTCGGCTGGATTCAAAGGGCAGGACTTCAATGCCGAATTGCATCTTTCTTTACGCGATGCCGCAGAGACCCACAAACAAATCCTGGAAGTCAACGGTAAAAAGATCCGGATCACCGTGCCGGCGGGAGTAGCCGACGGACAGACGATCAAACTGAACGGACAGGGAGGCCCGGGGATGAACGGTGGACCGGCAGGCGATTTGTATATCACTTTCGTTATCGGCGACGATCCGGTATATAAACGCGAAGGTGACAATCTGTATATGAATGTCCCGATCGACCTCTATACCGCTGTATTAGGCGGAGAACAGATTATCGAAACCTTGAACGGAAAAGTGAAGATGAAAATCAAGCCCGAAACACAAAATGGGACAAAGGTACGCCTGAGAGGAAAAGGGTTTCCCGTATATAAACAGGATGGACAGTTCGGGGATCTTTTTGTCACTTATGAAGTGAAGATACCGACTCATCTCACAGAGAAGCAGAAGGAATTATTCCGGGAATTACAAAACTCCTAACTTAAAGATCGTTCAACTATGGATACAGAATTAATTATTTTCAACGAATATTGCCAAAAGAGCCATACCGACCCGACTTTTATTATTTCGCTCGAAGAAGGAGGGTTGATCGAAATACGCACCGTCGACGGCGAACGGTATCTTCTCGCCTCCCAGCTCCGGGAACTGGAAAGATATAGCCACCTGTATTACGATCTCTCGATCAATATCGAAGGCATCGACGCCATTCATCATATGCTGGAACGCATGGAAAGGCTGCAACAGGAAGTGAGCTTCCTCCGCCGTCAGCTCCGCCGCTTCCAGACAAAGGATGATTTTTTTCAGGAAGAATATCGATGATAAAACTAATTTTATTCCTCACAAGTTACCTTTTTCTGAGAACAATGGAGAAATGGAACAATGAAAGAAAAGCAAACTTTAATTCTCCGTTTCTCCTAATTTATGGTAGGTATATTTCGTTACTCATTCGTCTCCGGTGATCGGAATTGGCGACCCGGTCTGACGGTATAAAGCCCGGAATCGAAATAGAAAGAAAAAAAATTCAACCTAGCATTATTTTTCCTAAAGCCTAAGGATTATGAAGGGAAAAAACTATTTTTGCTCACAGATCAAAATTAATGTAATTCATACACTTTAATCCGGGATTTCCTGACTAAAAACCAACTGATGAAAAGACATTTCATTTTATTCCATTTCATCTTGTCGACCGGCTTCGGCAGCTGGTCTGCCCAGGCACAAGGCCAATCCGATCATTTTGTTCTTCCTCCGGGAAAAGCTATTTATCAACCGAAAGAATTTGCAGGCCAGGATTGGTATTCCGACACTTCCCGCTACTCCTACCGGCGCATGTCCTGTACGGATAATCTGGCCATATTCTGGGAAAAAGGATTCGGGAACGATTTAGCTGCTCCTCCCGATTTAGAGGGACATCCGATGGCTGTGGATCTGGAAAATCTGAAATATCAACTGGAACGTTTTTACCTATTTTACCGCGACTCCCTGAAATTCGTCAAACCAGGATCGCAAAGTGAAAAATACCGGATGATGGCGATGATTCAATATTCTCTGGAAGGGACGGCCTATGGCGGCGATTACGACCAGGTGATCGGTGCTTTCTGGGCTACTCCGAACCGGCTACAGGACAAAAGATTAAATGCTGTGGCTCACGAACTGGGACACAGTTTTCAATTACAGTCGATCGCCGACGGAGAAGGTGTCGCCTGGGGAGGTAACGGGATTTTCGAAATGGGAGCTCAATGGATGCTCTGGCAGGTCAACCCCCACTGGATCGATGACGAGACCTATCACTGGGATGCTTTTAAAAAGAATACCCACAAAGCTTTTCTGCATACGGAGAACATTTACCGTTCGCCTTATATACTCGAATATTGGAGCGAAAGGCAAGGTTTACCGTTTATCGGCGAATTATTCCGGCAAGGCAAGAAAGGCGAAGACCCGGTTATGACTTATAAGCGGATGCAAAATCTATCCCAGGAACAATTCAATGACGAAATGTTCGATGCTTATCAGCACCTGATCAATTTCGATTATAAACGGGTATTTTCCATCACCCGCCCATGGGCCAATTCTTTCCCGGATTTCAGGACCTGTCTGGAAGAAAAAAAAGACGGCTGGTATCAGGTGAGGAAAGCCTGGTGTCCTGAAAATTACGGATTTAATGCGATCCACCTGCAAGTCCCGGCAGCCGGCACAACCGTACAAATCACCTTTGCGGGCCTAACCCCGGCCGGACAAGATTATAACATTCAATCACCGGAAAAAGCAGGCTGGCGTTATGGTTTCGTCGGAGTCACCGCAACAGGACAGACAATCCGGGGCGAAGTACACAAAAACCGTAAAGGAAAAGTCAGCTTCAAAACCCCCAAAGACCAACCTTTAAGCCATCTTTGGTTCATCGTCATGGGAGCTCCTGCCGAACACCGGATGAACCCGGGATGGAATCCCCAAGGTCCTCAGCCAACCGATGCCCAATGGCCCTATAAAATAAAGGTAAAGGGAACGGAAATCCTTTGATAAATAAAACGGTGCCCGCAGTAAAACACAGGCACCGTTTCCTTTCCGGCTATCAGCTTCTCAACACCTACAATCCTTTCGCTTTTTCTCCAAGCAAATCCTGCACAACGACGTCCAATTCAGCCCCCCTTACCCCTCCGCATACGATCTTCCCTTCCGGGTCGAGCACGATACAATAGGGAACTCCACTCACCTGATATTCTATCGCAACCGGTCCTTTACGTCCTTTCTGATCACACAGCTGGTGCCATTGCATACCCTCCTCTTGTACCGCTTTTTTCCAATCTGTATCCCGCTCGTCGATCGACACACTGATCATATTGAAATCTTTGCCGCATACTTCATAAAGATGTCTCAAATGAGGTATTTCACCCCGGCAGGGACTACACCAGGAAGCCCAGAATTCAAGCATATTGTAAGCACCCGGTTTCATATATTCCGAAAGCGGCACATTTTCTCCTTTCAGATTTTTCAGAACGATATCATGATAAGTCCCCCCGCGGGCCACACATCGCATCCGCTCTGCTGTCTTTTTTACATCTCCCATCATGGAGGCATTTTGCAGGGCAGGGGTAAAGCCGTTCATCAGCCCGTCGATCTCCTCCACCGTCATTTCCGACCGGGTTGAATTCAACAAATTATTCGCCAGTAATAAAGATACAACAGAATTGTTGTGAACTTTGATAAATTCCCCGGTAGCTTCGTTCAACCGGGCTTTGACACGATTCAGTTCCCGGACGATCTTCATGCCCTTTTCCGTATTGAAAATTCCATCCAGGGCCGGCACATGATATACTTTCAGGTATTCATTCCACAAAGCCGTTTTCCTTTCTGACAACTCCTGTACAGAGGTTTTATATGCCTGATACAGATCCTGTGTGGGAGAACCGGTCAGCGTAACGTTGTGTTCCTTATTTACCGCTTCCCAGTAATAAGCCGGCATACTGTCCATCTGACACTGGAATTCCATGGCTGTATTATCCGCAAAAAAACGATAGGCCTTCAATGTCTTTTTGCGCTGATCGGGTTCATCGGGAGTCATATCGACTACTAAACGGCAATATTTCGGATACTCGAAAGTCCGGGTTCCTTCCAGCTGGAATTTTTCATCTTTGATTACGGTAGAATCCAGCAATACGTCGGGATACGTATCGATATTATACAATTTGACCACATACCCGTCCAGGGCTCCCGGTAATGAACCGTTTATCCGATATACCCGGGGTTGATGACAAGCCATACACAAGCCAGTCAAAACGATAAAATACAATAGTTTCATAGCTGTAATTTTTTATTTAACGGTTAATTTCTGACATTGTTCTGCAAGCTGTTCCAGATCCAGCTGGTAATATTGCCGGTAATATTGTATGACCAGATCGTATTTTTCCTGCAAGCGGGACCAGGTTTTCATATCCGTTTCCCGTTCCGTCCTGTCTTCCGTCAGGATCCAGGCGACAAAAGAAACCCAGTCTGCATAAGCATAATCGCTGGTGGCAGAAGCCCCGAAAGGAGAGACAAACCCGCATTTTTTTCCGATTTCCCGGTTATAATTATTCGAATAGTCCAGACAAACATCTTCATCTGTTTCATTTTCATAGTAATATAATCCTTTGGAGATTGCTCCAAAACGTTCCGGCAACGGAATACCTTTGTAAGTGGTATAAGACAAACCCCGGAAGAACTCATAAAAAATCCCCCATTTCCATCCTTTCAGGTTATCCGTAAACTTATCGTCGGTATCCTGGCTGTTATCCAGGTAGCCGTAATAGAGGATCCCCTGCATTTCTTCCGTCTTGGTATTGGAGAAAATTCTATTCCCATTCTCATCCTTGTATTTATTATTTCCGGGATTGATTTTTACCAAAACCTGCCGTCTGTAAAGTCCGCTACTTACCATCTCATCAGGCAGCAGGGCGAAGAAACCCGTCAACAAGGTCAGGAATTTTTCAGCCACCGCTTCGTCTGCAGCCTGCATCGGAATCGCTTCCGGATTATTTGCCGTAATCCCATTCACCTGGGTATAACCAACCTCCGTTTTCAGGGCCTCCTCTCCACTCAGATTATAGTAAATATGTAAATCGTACTTCTGATAAAGGGCATAACACATTTTCTGCGCTTGGGAAGGACCGTCCAGGATGGCAGGCACAGGCCCTGTATACTCCCACATGGCTTCGGGGGTATCCTCTTTGGTACAGGCCATAGTCCCCCATATCAAACAACAGTAACAGATCATTTTATATAGACTCATTCGTTTCATAGCTCTATCATTTTAACGTGGATTACTACCGATTCCGGGATTCACACTCAGTTCCCTCTTCGGAATTTGCAATACATAGCGGGGATCATCTTTTTCCAGACGGGCCACCTGATTTTCATAGCCGATACGTTCCATAGCAGGCCGGGTTGTCCGTCTGAGATCGAACCAGCGGTGTCCTTCCAGACACAATTCACGGCGGCGTTCCGCTTCTATGAATACCAACAGGGAATTCTGATCGAAATCCGCAGCTTTCAGGTCTGTATAAGTCCCCTCCCGGAATTTTTCAACCCTCAGTCGGTTCAGATACTTTACAGCCTCCCCTATCCCGTTCTCTTTATGGGCATAAGCTTCTGCCAGAATCAGATACATTTCTTCAGTCCGGATCACCCGGGTATAACCACTGCCGGCATCCGGTCTCATTACACTGCTGATGTTCGGGATATATCTGTTTTTGGCATAGATCAATTTGGGTTTTCCCCTTAAAGAATAAGTCTGCATAAAGTAATAACGTCTCACATCGTCCGGCTCATCTTCATACTCAGCCGCCAGTTTTTTATTGACACTGAAGGTTGAAATAAAATGATACCATCCCAAGGCAGGCACAATCTCACTTATTCCATTTACAAACAACACATTATCATTATCTTTCGCCAAATAATCCTTTCCCCACACCGTCGAAGCATTCCAGCTGCTGACAAAGTTATTATCCATACTGAGGCGGAGTCCTGCCTCATACAGGTTGAATATCGCCGGATTTTCCCGGATGACCTGTTCAGCACACACAATGGCAGAATCCCATTGCTGCATATAGAGATACACCCTGGCCAGCAAGGCACGGGCCGACAAAGCATCGAATTTCAGTTTGGCAGGCTTGGAAACCGGATTAGCCTCCATCAGCCGGACTCCTTCTTTCAAATCTCCGACAATCAGGTCGTATACCTCTTTAACGCTGTTCCGGGTATATGCCTTATCTTCTGCCGCCGTACTCAGATTCAGCGGAATACCGGGATCTGTGGCACAAGTTTCCGGATCATAAGGTTTGGCATACAGGTTGACCAGATAGAAATGGGAATACGCTCTCAAAGCATAAGCCTCTCCCTTGATATTCTGACGGGTACGTTCCACATTCACCTCATTCAGTTCCATCCCGGCAGCCTGATCGATATTTTCCAATACCACATTGGCATAAAAGACACTTTGGTAGAATTTCTCGAAAGCGATATCCCCCCCGGGCATAGTTGTCTCGATATCTTTATTCCACATATAGGCAGCCACATACACATCTCCATAATCGTCCCCCTCCATAGAGTGGTCGGAAGCAATCAGATCCACATCGTCCGAAAGGATATCCAGGTAAGGAACCACCTGTTCTGTCAGATACCCGTAGTTCAGCAACTGATCGTAATCGTCTGTCGTATTGGGTTTCAATTTATTTTGGGGCACCTCTTCCAGGTAAGACTCACAACTGCCGGAAAAAATCCCTCCCAATACGACCAGCATATATAATAATCTCTTTTTCATATCTTTTGTGTATTAAAAGTTTACATTCAATCCCAAGGTAAAACTACGGGGTAAAGGCAGTGAACCGTAAGCCGTCGTTGTATAATTAATGGTCTCCGGATCATATCCTTTCATCCGTTTATCCGCCCAGACAAACAGATTTTGAGCCTGGAACTTCAGGGATATACCTCCCAGTTGACGGTCGCCCAGAACAATCTTCTGTACCAACCGGCCGGGAAGCCTGTATTCCAGCATCACATTCCGCAGACGTAAGTAGTCTCCGGGCACTACAGTTTTCTGACTCTTATTGAATATCACTTTGGTGTAATGGCTGTCTCCGCCGGCATGTCCGGACAGGACCGGAATAATCTTCGTTGCTTCATCTCCCGGTTTTCTCCATCTGTCCATGATTTTCCGGTTGGCATTCTGGTCTGCCTCCGGTAAAGAATTATAGGCAAATTCCGGTAGACGGACCTTATTTTTCAGACCGAACGAAAACAGGAAAGACAGGGAAAAATCTTTATACCGGATGACGTTATTGAATCCGCCCGACAATATCGGATCCCGGGTACCTTCGTATTTCAGGTTATAGATATTGTTGTAAACAGCCTCTTCGATCTCCGGATCGTCTTCGCTCAGGATATTGTTGTTTTCATCGTAGAACAAGGGTATACCGTTTTCATCCAGACGGGCAAAACGATACGAAAACATACCGTTTACAGGTTTGCCCAGAAAGACTTCACCCGGGGTATAGATACTCTTTACCAGACTTTCGGCCTGAGGGGTTATATTAGATTTTACGACCTTATTTTTTACATACCCCAGATTGACGGACGACAACCACGAAAATTGCTTTTTCCGGATAATATACCCCGATACGGACACATCTACTCCCTGGTTTTTCACATCCGCATAATTGACAAATTTATTGAGAAAACCCGTTACAGAAGAGACGTTCTTGGATGCAATCAGGTCTTTGCTATAATCCCGGTAGTAGTCCACATCCAGGGTCAGACGGTTATCGAACATGCCCAGTTCAAAACCGATATTGACCGAGGAAGTGGTTTCCCATTTCAGTTCCGGATTCGGGGCTTGTATAATTTCCATCTGCAACAATTGATTGACTTCGTTCGGAGGTAAAGCAGAAGCAACAATCTGCGGCGTACTCTCCTCCACGATATTTCCCCTTAAACCATAAGAAGCCCGGACGGCCAGGTTATTGACCAGTTCCGATCCCGACAGAAAATGCTCATTGCTGATGATCCATTTCCCGGAAACCGACCACAAAGGCAGATAACGGTACTTCGGATTAGAACCGAACAGATTCGAACCATCGAAACGGATATTCCCGTTGATCACATACCGGTCTTTATACATGGCCGACAGAACGGCGTAATAAGATATATAAGAACGTTCGGGTATATTCCGGGTCATTTTATTTCTGGCCAGATGACCGGTATTCTCTCCCAATGCAGGTTCGTAAAAAATATTGCCCCGGTCGTGCATATATCCCGAACCATTGCTGGTCAACCCCTTATACAGGGTGGTCCTGAACTCCTGTCCGAGCATGGCGTCGATAGAAAAATCTTCTGCCAGGTTTCCCTTATACTCCAGGCTGTTCCGGATCAGGGACGTTCTCTGTTCATAATTCGTTTCATTGTACACTCCTCCGAAAGGCAAAGAGGTCTTATCATATTCTTCCTGGGTATAGTCCCCGAAATCATACCCTCTGATTTCCGCCGCATAGGCACTTTTTTCCTTAGCGTAATCCGAACTGGAGGAATGCGAGGAGGCATAACTGAACAAACCGTTGTATTTTAATCCCTTATAAAGATTTACCGTCAGATTCAGGATCCCTTTCAGGTCGGTCTGGGAAGATTCCCGATGGGTATTTTCCTGTTCGTTCAGTATATTATAGAGGTAATATCCTCCGAATGTCTTTTTATAAAAGAAGTAATCGCCGTTTTCATCATATACCGGAATCGTCCGTGAAGTCCGTACTGCATACTCGAACGGGTCGGCACTGACATGGAAAGTTTCCCGGTCACGGCGCCCTGCCTGTAAAGTGGCAGACAGGCGTACTCCCCGGAACAGTTCTGCATTCAATTTGGCCAGTCCGTTGAAATTCTTATAATCCGTCTGTTTGTCGGCCCCTTGCTCCCCGTCATAACTCAGGGAAATGTAATAATCCGCTTTCTCCGAACCGCCGGAAACACTCAGGTTATGGGTCTGGGTATATGCATTCCGGTACAATAGTTTAAACCAGTCGGTATTCCGGGTTTCCGTCTTTTTCACTTCTTCCCTGAATTGTTGCAGGGTAAGGTTACCCAAGGCATACTGGCTCATCAGTCCTTCCATTCCTACCCCTCCGTTGATATACAAACCATCGTCATAGCATTGTTGGGTCAGTTCCACTCTTTCCCGGGAGTCCATCAGGTCAAAATCCCGGTAAGCAGGACGCAGGCTGACAGCTGAAGTGTGTTGATAAGAGATATTGAATCCGTTCCGCTTTCCTTTCTTTGTCGTCACCACGATCACCCCATTGGCTGCCCTCGTCCCGTAAATCGCCGTTGCCGAAGCATCTTTCAGAACTGTGATACTCTCTATGTCGTTGGGACTCACTCCTCCGATAGCGGAGTTGAACATATTCATGACATCCGGGCTATTCAGCTCTGCGACTGTTATAGGCACGGAATTTTCCAGCATCACTCCGTCCAACACCCAGAGCGGATCGGCGTTACCGGCTATCGTTGCCGTTCCCCTGACCCGTATTTTGGGGGCAGCGCCGGGAGCTGCAGAAGTATTCACTACCGACAGGCCTGCCAATTGTCCCTGTAGCATATCTTCGATACTGGAAGCCCCTACCATATTCAGGTCTTCTGTTTTGATAGTCGAAACAGCACTGGTCAACTGCCTTTTCTCGATCTGCTGGTAACCGGTCACAACCACTTCTCCAATCTCTGTAACAGCATCTTTCAGAACTATATTCAACATTTCTTCTCCACGATACGGTATCTCACGCGTTTCCATTCCTACAAACGAAAATACCAGTACCAAATCGGGCAGATCCGCAACCTCCATCCGGAATTTTCCGGCATTATCCGTAGACACCCCGACCGTAGACCCCTGAATCACCACCGAAACGCCGGGCAAGGGTATTCCTTTCGTATCCTTTACCGTTCCCTGTATGACAATTTTCGGATTTTGCTGTTGTTTTACCGGACGGATGACAATCGTTTTATTCAAAAATTCATAGGAATAATCATCCTGCAAAACTTCCTTCAACAACTTACTCACCTCCATTTTACTGTCTGTCAGTTTAATTTTACGGGCAACATCCAGTTCATCGTCGCTATAGAAGATATCATATTTCAACTGTCTGTTGATGGCCGTAAAGATATCTTCCATTGTCAGTTCGTTCAGGTTCAGAGTAACAGTCCCTCTCTGGCCCTAAACCGAAGCACTCACCTGAAATATGCCCAGAAAAAAGAAAAAAGTAATCAATTTCATAAGCAACAACCATTTTTTTATTTTACCTGAACGGCAAAAACAATTCAAATCCTCATTTTTTTTCATAAATTTGTAGATTGAAGTTAATAATGGCCTGTAAATCAGTCTGGCTCAAGGATCGGTTTACAGACGTTATCGATTATCGGGGATGAGAGTCGCGACCTCTTATCCCTTTTAAATTTTACTCACAACGATTTGCTTTCCTTCTACTTTAAAACGGATACCGGTAGTCATTTCCAGAAAACGCAACACCTCGGTGACCGGGCTATGCTTGTTGATGGAACCCGTAAAACGCATTTGTTTTACCTCTTCGTCCTGATAAACCATCGTAAAATCGTACCAGCGTTCTAATTTTTTGACAATCTCTTCGAAAGTGTAAGCCTTGAAATAAAACTTTCCATCGACCCAGGAAGTATATAAACCCGCATCGACCGAAGCCACTTTCCTTTGGCCGGAACAGCGGTCCACAGTATATTGTTCCGAAGGCTTTAAAACAACCGTACGGCCTTGTTCCGCAATCCTGACACTTCCTTCCACCAGAGTGGTTTGCCAATAGTTGTCTTCGCGGTAAGTACTCACATTGAAACTGGTTCCCAACACCGTAATTTCTCCATTCTCAGTCGATACCTGAAAAGGAGCGGTTGTATCTCTGCACACTTTAAAAAAAGCTTCTCCGCAAAGCTGTACTTCCCGCTTACCGGCAGCAAACCGGACCGGGAAACGAATCGTCGTTTCGGAATTCAGCCATACCTGTGAACCGTCGGGCAGCCTCACCATATATTCACCCCCTTTCGGTACGATCAGCGTATTATACGCTGTAATCGTGGAATCTTCCGTACTCCCGGTTTCATATTTCAGCTCTCCCCCTGACGTATCGTTGGTAATCTTTACCCCTAATTCCTCGATATCCCGAATTTCTGTCTGAGTTCCCAGGATAATTCTTTCCCCACTCGCCAATATCAATTCTGCTTTCGAAACGCCCGGTAGAATAACATCCGTCAATTCTCCCGTAACCGGAAGTGCGGACTCCCTGTTATACGTTACCCACCCCCAGACAGAAAAAAATAAAACAGTCACAGCCGCAGCATATCTGCACCAGCCGGGTACGCGCCATCCACCGGCCGTCTGTTTCTCCACCCTCCGCCAGGCCCGGTCGATATCGTACTTCTGCTTCTCCGCAGCTTTCATACTCCTGCGGGAGACCATCATTACATCCAGCATCTGCTTCAGCTGCGGATCATCGTATCCGACCGCTTCTTCCTCCTCTTTTTTATCTCTTCTCCATAAACCAGAAAGCCGTTGCCATAAATCTTCTGAAAATGGTACACTCATGACCTTTATATCTTTAATTTTATATAAAGGCAACTAAGTTTAAAAACGGGTGAGTGAAAAAGAAAAAAAGTTACTTCATCTCTTTATAAGTTGCACAAGCAATCAGTAACAACAGGTTCGAATTTTTAAATACAGCGATTTTTTCCCGGATTTCACGATAAGCTTTGGAGATATGTGATTTCACCGTATTCACCGATATGCGGAGCTCCTCGGCTATCTCCAGGTATTTTTTTCCTTCCAGACAACTTTTCATAAACACAATACGGCATTGCTGGGGTAAAGATTGAAGGATATGCTGAATTTGTTCCAACTGGGTCTGTTCTTCTTCGGAATAACCGGATTTCAACAGATCGTCCCAATATTCGGACAGTAAACGGGAATGAGTCCGTTCGACAAGTTGATGTTTCAAAATATTCAATACCCGGTGTTTGACGGCAGAAAAAAGATACCCCCGGAAGGATTCCTGCAAACGGATCGTTTCCCGGTTGTTCCAGATATAGATAAATACATCCTGTACCGCATCCTCGGTTTCACTCTTTTCGTCCAGATAAGTCCAGGCATAATGGCACAAGTCTGTATAATACTTTTGAAACAACTGCTCAAAAGCACTCCGGTCACCCTTTCTGACCGCCCCAAAAAGTTGTAAATCTGGATCTATATTTCCGAAATCGTTCATCGGGGACAAATATAAAAAGTATCTCTTTACGATCAAAGAGATACTTTTATGACAAAAGGCTTCCCGCAATCTGTCAATCGGCGATCAATTTACGGTAACGCACCCGCTTGGGCTGGATATCGCCAAGCTGTGCACGTTTGTGTTCCTCGTATTCAGAATACGATCCTTCGTAAAAGACCACATTAGAATCTCCCTCGAAAGAAAGGATATGGGTACAGATACGATCCAGAAACCAACGGTCGTGTGAGACGACAACAGCACAACCGGCAAAGTTTTCCAAGCCTTCCTCGAGAGCCCGGAGGGTATTCACATCTATATCGTTAGTCGGCTCGTCGAGCAACAACACATTGGCATCGGCTTTCAGGGTAAGGGCCAGATGAAGGCGGTTTCTCTCCCCTCCGGACAACACTCCGCATTGCTTTTCCTGATCGGCTCCGGAAAAATTAAACCGGGAAAGATAAGCACGTGCATTAATCTCTCTTCCTCCGACCCGTATCGATTCCTGACCGCCTGAGATCACCTGATAAACCGTCTTTTTCGGGTCTATATCCTTGTGCGTCTGATCAGCGTATCCTATCCGCACGGTTTGCCCCACTTCAAATGTTCCTTTATCGATACTTTCCATCCCCAGTATCATTTTAAAGAGAGTTGTTTTTCCAGCCCCATTAGGACCGATAACTCCAACGATACCATTGGGAGGAAGGGTGAAATTCAGATCATCGAACAGCAACTTGGAGCCGAAAGCTTTCGCCACATGTTGTGCTCCTATCACTTTATTTCCTAAGCGGGGACCGTTCGGAATAAAAATTTCCAACTTGGTTTCCCGTTCTTTCTGATCTTCATTCAATAATGTCTCATAGGATTTCAACCGGGCTTTCCCCTTAGCCTGTCGGGCCTTTGGGGCCATATTGATCCATTCCAATTCATGTTCCAGTGTCTTGCGGCGCTTACTGGCCTGTTTTTCTTCCAGCGCCATTCGTTGGGTCTTTTGTTCCAACCAGGACGAATAGTTACCCTTCCATGGAATTCCTTCTCCCCGGTCAAGTTCCAGTATCCAGCCGGCCACATGATCCAGGAAATAACGGTCGTGAGTAATACAGATTACCGTTCCGGCATACTGTTGCAAATGTTGTTCCAACCAATCGATCGATTCGGCATCCAAATGGTTGGTCGGTTCATCCAACAGCAATACGTCCGGTTGTTGAAGCAGCAAGCGGCACAAGGCAACCCGGCGCCGCTCTCCACCGGAAAGCGTATCCACCACCTGATCCTCGGGGGGACACCTCAGCGCATCCATGGCCCGCTCCAAACGACTGTCCAGATTCCAGGCATCCGTAGCGTCTATCTTATCCTGCAATTCTGCCTGACGATTGATAAGAGCATTCAATTTATCCGGATTTTCCAACACTTCCGGATCTCCGAACTTTTGATTGACCTCCTCAAATTCCTTCAAAGCGTCCACAATATCCTGTACCCCCTCCTGCACAATCTCCTTAACAGTTTTGCCGGATTCCAGCTTCGGATCTTGCTCCAGATACCCTACGGAATATCCCGGAGAAAAAACCACTTCACCCTGATAATCTTTCTCGATACCGGCAATAATTTTCAACAAAGTAGATTTTCCCGAACCGTTCAAACCGATAATACCGATTTTCGCTCCATAGAAAAAAGATAAATATATATTCTTCAACACTTGTTTTTGAGGAGGAAATGTCTTGCTGACCCCCACCATTGAAAAAATAATTTTTTTATCATCCGCCATAATTCATGTAATCTTAATTGTTTTCTGCCCAATCTCCGGCATCGGGTACAAAGATACAATTAAAACGGCGAATTAAATAGGTTTATAAAGTCTGTAAAGAAATTATAAACCTATATAGTCCGACACCCCCGTCCCTCTGGTTTATCTTGCCAGTAAAGGTTCTATTTTTTCCCTATCCGATGGACGGGGAGCAAAAGCATTGATGATCCTGAAATTTTCATCGATCAACAAAAAACGGGGAATGGAAGTAATGTCCCAGGCATCGCCTACCACATAAGGATCGGCCAAAACTTCCTGAATATGAGCCGGCATACCGTCTTTTTTCAATCTCTTGACCCAAAGCTTTTCATTCTGGTCGATCGAAATACCGATAAACCGGATATCCGGATACTTTTCACTCAGTTTCTCGAACTCGGGTAATTGGAACAAACAAGGCAGACACCAGGTAGCCCAAAAGTCGACATACAACACCTTTCCCTTAAAATCGCTCAGCCGCATTTCTTTCCCGTCGATATCCTTAAAAGGAATATCCGGAGCCGGCCGGCCTTCCATCAATTTTGCCCGTTCTTGCAATTTTGCCTGAAAAGAATTACGTAACTCTTTATTCCGGATCTGACGGGAAAAATCGGTATACATCCGATAATCCTTAAGCATCAAGCCCTGATCCAACAATTCTGCATTTTTTAAAACCGTCATCCATTCCCTAAAAGCCGGAGAAAGAGCAAACTGAAACACCTGGGTCTCATGGCATTCCCGTAATATATTCCGTACATCGGAGATTTCAAGATAGCGATCGGAAGCACCGATCTTCTTTAACAAAGGTTCGGCCAGTGTCGCTACTTCCCGATAAAAGGCCTGTTTCTTTTCGAGTTTTACCTCAGGAGCATCATCGTAGTTACTCAATTGCCCCACAGAGAAATAATCCAGATAAGTCGCCAGCCGACAGGCTTCCAGCCGGATTTGTTCCAATTCCCGAAATTCCGGAGTCACTGCGGTCAAATGGGCTAAGGCGTCCAGGCTGGCATCTACAATACTGTCCACCTTATAGCGGTAAACCTCGAAACTCACTTTTTCTTTAGGAAGGCCGAATTCATTTAGCTCCCGTCCTATTTTAGCGATCTCCCAACCGCTCAGTTTCGCACTGTTGCGCAAATAGTTATTGGCTTCTATTCCTTTACCGTTAAAAGTGGTTTTCGTAGTATTCCGGTTGAAAATAATCTCCAGATCATCGCCCGGAGTCAAATACAAGGTATTATGTCCCACTTTATAATAGGCCGGTTGTTTTAATTTCAATTTTAAATCGAAACGGCCGTTGGAATCGAGTATAATTTCTATCGTCCTATCATGATAGACTTCTGCTGCGATCCCATCACTATTCATCGATACCCGGTCCAATCCGAATTGTTTCAGCGAACCGGATATCTTCACTACTCCGGCCTTTGCCGATAAAGAACAAGAAACCAGTAACAGTATAAGTAATTTTATGATTTTCATAGGATAAATATTAAATTATTCAACAGCCCTCCAGCTCATTTTTTTGATTTTCATAAGCCCTTCCCAACATGATTTTTCGTCCGCCTCGAGTTCTACCTTATCCGGATTCACTCCCTGGATATATTTTTGCAGTTTTCCTCCGGTTGTCGCATTGTAAGTCGCCACATACAGCGGATTCGCATTCGGTTCGATCGCAGTATCACAATACAGCATCGTAATCGGATCACCCATATCGAAAGTGTAATGCCGTTCATTGCCTTTATTGTAATCGTAAGCATGCAAAGTTGCACCTACGGCATAATACACCACTGTTCTCCGGGAAGAAAAGGCATAAAAATCGGCCTTATCGAAATCTACAGCCCCCGCACCGATCGTATAACAATTCAATTTCGTCGGTCCGGAACCGACTGCCCGGAATTTATAGAGATAATAGGCCCCGGCCGGATCTTTCAGGATAGCGAACGAATTACCGTTAGAGCTCCCGACATCCAGGGTATTTTCCCCATAAACCAGAGTCCGTCCCGTCGTTCCCTGGTTCCAGGGGAACGGATCTCCTGCCTGATCTTCCAGCAAATCGGAAACAGCGATACTGTTCTTCACTGTCAGAAAACGTCGATTCTCCACATCAAACCATAAAAAACCACCCGAATAGCTATTCAATGTATAGAACAGATAAGGAAAAGCTTTATAGTAGGTATTCTGATCCGAAGTCAGACAATTCACCGGATTATTATAATAATCCCCTCCCATCAATAACGTACTGGCATTGAAAATATATCCGTTATTACATACGACTGTGCGATAGTAGCTAGACCCGCCGTTCTTACCAGCCTTATCTTTCACCCGCGGAATAATATCTACCGGTACGAATTCCGTGTCGAACGTCCGATCCATAAACAATAATTTACCGAACACATCACTTTCCGAACCGGCAAAAGTTTTACGATCCATGGAATAAGCCTGGGACCCGGTCAATACCCATAACTTGATATAGTTACTGTTTCCTGCCGCTCCCGTATGGATAATATCCACCGGATTTTTCAGGACCGGCAGCCCGCTGTTTTTCAATAATTCTTTGTATAAAACCGTATCTTTCACCATCGACAACATCTGCACATCTGCCTCTCCCTGAGTGTTCTCACCGATCAGCAAAATGCCTTTCGAATAAGCGGTTCCAACTTTCAATGTAGAAGTAGCCACCGTCACGACACCGGTCTGCCGGTCGGTCACCCTGAAATATAAGGTATAATCACGCGGAGCTAATTCAACCCGATAGTTCAATATCCGTTCCGTACCGATCAACTCTGTCGAATTATAGGGCACGTTAGCCCTCCATTCATAAGCAAAACGGGTGGTATCCCCGATATTTCCTTCCGTTACCGTCACCGTAGGATCGATTTCCAGCACACTTTCCCGGTAAACCGTTTCATAAACCGACTCTAACCCCTCTATGTTCACCTCACAAATGTCATGATAATCGTACGAGCCTTTGTCATCATAGCATGCCGTCAACCCTAATGCGAATACAATAATATATACTAATCTTTTCATAATTATTTCTGTTTAATCGTAATAACCTTCTTCCGGTACCCAGGGTACACCTACTTTCGATAACCAGGGACAACCGCTGAACCACATCAAACGCCCATCCTCTTCCAAAACCGGTTTTTTGTCATTGTAGCATTGGATCAGATAGGTGGACATAGATTTATATATCAGCATTTGCAATGCACTCGGCATCGTTTCAGTACTCATAAAATCATTATACGTCAAATTAAAACGCTCACAAATCAATTCCAGTTTTTTCCGGCTGAAAGCGCCCCAATTTCCGGATTCATACCCTCCATTATAGGGAGAAACGGCAGTACCGACCCAAACTTTAGGCTCTACCATAAAATCAGCAATACGCAAGGTATGTAATGAAGCATCGAAATGCTCATACACCGGCCCGGTCCGGTGTGAACCGATCAAGGCATCCCATTCCGGGAAAGCCAGAGAAAAATATTCGTTAGCCACCAATCTCAAGCCCAATCTCTGTTCTTTTTCCTGCAAAATATCGGTACGTATCAGGCGGACTTCTACCTCAGCGGCAGACTCTCCGGCCTTGATCACACCTTCACGGTTCAAGGGCAGATAACCCACATTTTCAGTCAGATCGGTACTATCGGGATTGACTTCCACCAGAAAAATCCGGTCATACGCTTTCACCGGACCGGTAGCCATCACCTTCACCGACAGCGTTGCGGTATCTCCCGGCAAACTGATAAAATTGACATCCGTATAAGGTTGGTAAGGCCAACTATTTTCATTTCCCCAGGAATCTCCCCATTGTACGGCAAAATAAACTCCTTCCAAGCCTTCATAATCCATCAGGTCTTTTTCACAACCCGACAACATCAAAGGTAAAAACCATATATAATATAAAAATCTTTTCATAATCATTCATTTGAAATATCTGTACTACTGATTCGTTGATCGGTTTCGCTTTCCGGAAGCGGAACGACATATTTGGCCAGTTCCACGTTCTTCGTTCCTGTAGCCTGATTTCCATCGGGGATATTTACCATTTCCTGACGTTTATAGAAAAAGAACAGTTGCCCCTCACCCAACATTTCTTTTTTATATTCATTCGCCAGGATATTGATCCGGTTGTCTTCCGTCAGGGCAAGGCTGTTGCAGTTTCTGGCATTACGGAAAGTATTCAGATAAACGGAAGCTTCGTCCAGCTTACAACATTCAACCGCAATCAGATACATTTCGCTCATCCGGATCAGGGGGATCATATATTGCCGGCTGGCCGTCACATTATCCTGCTTTTCGAATTTGCGATGATAGAGTACCGAAGTTCCGTTTTTATTATAAGTAGACCAAACCGAATAACGGTAATCATTCTCATTATCGTATAAATCATCTCTCCGGGCAGTGCCGGCTAAGGTGAGAATACTGGTCGACTCGAGTGTCGGAGCAAACAAATCCTCATGTAATTTTTCCCGGGAAGAATGATAGGTTCCGAACAATACTTCGGAATAGAATACCCGGTCGGGATTCGATGAAGTAGCTTCGCTATTCGTTACAAAAGGGAAAAATTCCGCTCCTTCAGCCTGTCCTTCGGCAATCACTTCTTTGGCCGTAGCCGCAGCTTTTTCCTTATCTCCTCCCCAAAGCTGAACCCGGGCCATCAGGCCCTTTGCTGCAAAATAATTCATCCGGAAACGCCTGTAATTCAAATCTGTATCGGAAAATTCCTCTTCCACAAAATAAGGATCCGTATCTTTCAGCAAACCGACAGCATTTTTCAGATCGTCGAGAATCAGTCCGACGACTTCCGATCCGGACAGTAAAGGAGTAACCGTCTGATCCGAATTCGTCTGATAAGGAATACTTTCTTTATCCAATTCAGAAGTCAGGGGACCGAACAAACGCAACATATCAAAATGAAGCATTGCCCTTAAAGCCAAAGCCTCCCCTTTGATCGACCCCCTCCAGACAGGCGAAAGTCCGGCCTTATTTTCATCACATTTTTCGATAATCGTATTGCAACAGGCAATCACCGCATAGCATTTCTGCCACATGTTATCGAACAGGGCCTTCTCATCGTTTCCGGTATAAACCAAACCTCCATAATTATAGAAAGCATGCGACGAAGAAGCAACACTGTAATACTGTCCCATCACATCCAAAGCACCGGCAGTCAGGTTTCGGCCATACAATTCATTCGTATTCAATTCAATATACACCCCGTTCAATGCCTTCACAAATCCCTCCCGGTCATTGAAAAGCATCTCCTCCGACAAACGATCCGAAGGCGTCACATTCAGCCATGACTCACAGGAATAGAAGGATAGCAGAAGTAAAGCCAGACCGTATTTGATGATGAAATTCAACTTTTTCATTTTCATTCGTTTTAATTTAAAATCTTAATCCCAAAGACATGGATACCGAACGGGCAAAGGGATAATCGATACCCCGTTCATTTTTCACGGTTGAAATCCGGAAAATATCGTTCATATAAGCTCTTACCGTCAATGATGAAGCGCCGACCGATTTCAGCCATTTTCCCTGGCTCTCGTACCCCACCGATATAGACTCTCCTGAAAAGACGTTGTTGTCGGCGACAAACCGGGAAGACATCGGCGTATCGGCTGTCGTTGAAATCGCCCGGAATTTAGCATTATCGCCCGGTTCTTTCCAACGATCGTACAAAGCCCGCTTATCCTGATTATAGTGGACATCACTGAACGAAATATTTTCTACCTTATTGTACAAGGTCTCCATAAAGATCTGCCCACCCAACCGGTAACGGAAATTGGCAGAAGCCGAAAAACCTTTATAGTAAAAAGACATGCCGACAACCCCTTCCAGTTTCGGATCACTATTTCCTACGACCACCTCATCCTCGACATTATAAGCAAAACTCTGGGTACCGTCTTTATGCAAAAAGATCTCACGTCCCGTAGCCGCATCTATTCCGGCAGAGCGGACAGCCCATAAATCCGAAGGACTTCCGCCATCGTAATACCGCAACATATTCTTGGTCTTATTTTCATCATTGAACCGGGACAGACAGGAACTGACATTCCGGTATTCCGAAGTCAGATGCCGCAAGGTCGCGTTTACCTGCCAAAGCAAGTGTTCTTTTTTCAACAAAGCATAATTCAGCACAACCGTATATCCTTTCGTCACCTGTCCGCCGACATTAGCCGGAACGGAGGTACCTCCCGTAGACGAAGGAACTCCGGTATAAACCAACAACGGATCGGTTTTCTTTGAAAAATAATCGAAATTCACCCGCAAACGGTTATTAAACACCACTAAATCCAAACCGATATTCCGGTCCAGCGTTTTTTGCCACTCCAGGTCCGGATTTCCGAAATTATTGATGATAGCGCTGACTCCCCAAGGATTGGTGTGATGATTATTATAGGTATAAATTTTCATCGCAATATAAGCATCGAAGTTCTGGTTTCCGGGATTTCCGATCGAAGCCCTCAGTTTCAGCATATCCAGCCAACCGGCCCCTTCCAGAAAATGTTCGTTGTGGATATTCCATCCAAGTCCCACCGACCAGGTATTGGTAAAAAGTTTGTTCACCCCGAAAATGGAAGCCCCGTCTGCCCGCCAGTTGGCATCCAGCAAATAACGGTTGTCATAAGCATAACCGAGATTCACATAATAGCTGGCCGTCCTTTTCTTAACATCCTGATATACTTTTTTATCTGGATTATATTCCTGAGCAAAAGAAGGGTTGGAAAATTCATCGTCGATAAATCCCCGCATAGTATATCCGTTCAGATTCGAAGTCGACTGGGTAAAACGCATTCCGGCCACCGCATTTACCATATGCCGTTCTGCCAGTAATTTTCCGTAGGTAACACTCAAATCACCGTCATAACCGAAAACGTGTTTTTCCGATTCCGTATAGGCCCCTTTCTCATTATCTTCCTTACCCACAAATTCCGAATTGAAAGGCGAAGAAAATTTCTCTGCCTGCTCGTTGGATTTATTCACCCCTATCCTCGCCCGGATCCTCAATTCGTCTATTACCCGCCAATCGGCTTCAAAGTTGTTGGTTATCCCTAAAGTATGGGTACGATCGAAATTTGTATTAGACAAATCGTAAAACGGTCCGTATACATTTTCGTTTATTATTCTAAAGGTATTTATATCAAAATAAGAAAAAGACTCCAGCACTTTTACAGGTTCTCCGTTTTCGTCCGTTTTCCGGTAATACGGATTGGTTTGGGCGAATCTTTTAAAAGAAACGCTCTCCCGTTCTGCCCTGGTATAATCCACATTCAAAGAATTGGTAAAAGCTACACGGCCTTTCCGGTAAATGAGCCGGACATTTCCATTCAATACATCCCGGTCCGATCCCTTCATCACTCCCTGGGTTTTTCCGTAACTCACCCCGACACCATAACGCATCACTCCGTCGCCACCTTCCAGAAACAAATTGTGTTTGTGTGTCGTAGCAAAACGCAGGGGCTCGTTCATCCAGTAGGTATCCACCCCTCTCCGCACTTCCTGCAAACGCATATTATATTTTCTTTCCTGCTCGACACTTCCCAAATACCCGTCCGGTCCCCAGCTTTGATAAAGTCCGGAAAGCAATTCGAACTGCAATTTTTCCTCGGCATTCATCAAATTATAATCCGACAGATCGGCAAAAGTAAAATTCAGGTTACCGGTATAATTCAATCTCAGCTGCCCGGCTTCGGGAGCTTTCGTTTCTACGACCACGACTCCATTGGCTGCTTTCGATCCATATATAGCGGTAGCGGCTGCGTCTTTCAGCACAGTAATACTCTGTACCCGGTCCATACTCAAATCACTGATCGTCGCCAGAGTCGACTCGAAACCGTCGAGGATAAATAACGGTTGGTTGGGATCGGTATTATATTCTTCGGTCAAACCGATTACACTGGTTTTCCCCCGGATTTCGATATTGGGCAAATGGTTGGGGTCCGAACCGAAGTCATTGTTTTCGATAATGGCAAACGAAGGATCGAGTGTCTTCAGACTTTCGAGTACATTCGAGTTACCGATCATCTTCAGCTCTTTATTGGTAAATGTAGCCGACGAACCGGTAAAGCTTTCTTTCTTTCGGGTAAAAATACCGGTCACCACGACTTCGTCCATCTCGGCCACTTCTGTAACCAAGGTGATATTCAATTCTTTTTCTCCTTTCCATCTCACCGCTTTCTTTTCCATACCGATAAACGAATATACCAATGTCAATTCCTTCATCTCAGGCACAGATAAGACATATTTTCCGTCAGTATCGGTCACCGTACCCAGCGAAGTACCCTGAATCTGTACCGTTACTCCCGGTAGCAAACTGCCTTTTTCATCCGTCACCTTACCGACAATTTTCACTTCCTGAGTTTGTTTCTGCGGTACACTTTTCTGTTCCCGGATAATCACCAGATCATCTTCGATCAGGAAAACAAAGGGACTTCCTTTCAAACAATCTTCCAAAACTTCTTCGAGGCCCACCCCTTTCAAATCCACCGAAACCGGTTGGAATTGTTTCACTGCATCACTGTCATATACAAACTTATATTCGCTCACTTGCCTCAAATATTGAAACACATCCGCCAAAGAGGCTTTTTTCATCGAAATGTCGAATTTTTTTTGTTGTGAATAGACTGCAGCCTGTAAATTCAGCGAACACACGAGTAGAATCAACACCGTCTTCATCATAATCAACATACGGGGTAATTTCGTGAGTACGAAACTACCGTTCCTTAAATTTTTTTTCATACATTTGTAAATAAAGTTAATAATACGCTCTACTCCCCACGAAGGAGTATCGATATGTTAATGTAAAGCAGTACATGTGCCCGCATGTATTGCTTTTTTAATATATCCTACTGTTCGATAACCACCGTTTTTCCGCTTACCCGAAACCGTGCCCGCCCGGTCTTTTCAAGCTTCGATAAAATGGTTGCGATATTTTCATACCGCTGAATATCCAAAGAAAAATGGGCTTCCTTCAAATCCGGTTTGGCGAAAAAGAATTCCACATCATACCACCGGGCCAGTTTGGTCATAATTTCCTCAAGCGATGCCTCGGTAAAATGGAATAGTCCGTTAGTCCAGCCGATATAATCTTCCGCCACCACCTGTTTCAGAGTAAACCGGCCTGCTTCCACCGCCAATTGCTGATCCGGCTGTAATACCTGAGTTTTATCCCCGACAGCTACTTCTACTTTACCCCTGACCAGCGTAGTCGTTACCCGGGAATCCTCCGGATAAGCTTCCATATTGAAAAGGGTTCCTAATACTTTTACCGCCAAATCAGCCGTTCTCACGACAAAAGGCTGTTCCTCCTTCCGGGCTACATCGAAACAAATTTCTCCCTCCATTTTCACCTCCCGCAGCTCCCCCGTAAAACGGACGGGATAAGTCAGGCGAGACTCCGAATTCAACCACACCCGCGTTCCGTCGGCCAAAACTAATTCGTATTCTCCTCCACGCGGTACAACGATCGTATTCCATTCCGCTTTTTCTTCCCGATCCTCCTTCCCGGCATCGTATTTCACCATTTTTCCGGTCGTTACAATCGTAGTTCCTCCCGCAACAGCAATCGTTTGGCTCGAAGAGTCGCCTATACTCACCTGTTCTCCGTTTCCTAAAATCAGTGTCGCCCTAAAACCTTTCGTCCCCCCTGATGTTCCGGCAACCACCGGTTCGGCAACAGGCTCTCTCATCCATAAAAATGTTATACCCAAACAAATAACCACACAAGCAGCTGCTACTGTTACCCACCAATTGAATACCCGCTTTTTCCGGAACAGTTTTTGTTCAAATCCTTCCCATTCTTGCTTTAGCTCCAAATAATCCGGATAATCAATATCCCGAAGCAATCTTTCCCGGATTTCCATATACTCCCTTGCATGCTTTTCAGAAGAGTTTTTCCACACCTCCAAATCCTCCGCCTCACGTCCAGAAAGTACTCCGATCAATTCGCATGCAATCAACCGGGCAATTTCATATCGTTTTTCTAATTCTTGCATTGCTTCAATCAATTATCCAATATTCAATTTTTTTTCTCATTTTTTATATATAACGATCCAATTTAAAAAACGGGTGAGTAGAAAATCCAAAAACTGGATTGAAAGCCAGGCTGCTTCTAATTTATAAAAAGTTGTCCGAATTATGATTTTGTTATTTAATTTGTTATATTTGCAAAAGAATTACAAATTTGGAGAATAAAATGGTACTTGAAATTCGTTTGAGCAACTTCTTCTCAATTAAAGATGAGGTGGTACTGGATATGCAGGCAGCAAGCATACAGACCAAAAAAGCAAAGGAACTTGAAGAAAATACATTTGTATGCGGTAATGAGCGCTTGCTTAAAACTGTTGCCATTTATGGTGCAAATGCCTCAGGAAAGAGCAGTGTTATCAAGGCTATTCGCGCTTGTGTGGGAATGATATTCTCATCTCACAATTACAACGAGAATACGATATTTGCCTTTACTCCATTCAAATTCGGGAGCATTGGCAAACCAAGTACATTCTTCATTCGCTTCCTTCTTGAGGGTATCGAATATGAATATTCTTTTGAACTCAATAAAGTTGAGATACTGAAAGAGGCTCTGTACTACTATCCCAATGGTCGTCGTTCACTGATATTTTCTCGTGATGAGACAAAGGGACCCGACAAAAAGGATATCTATGAATTCCGTTCGG
>NZ_CFKYFN010000007.1:0-2086 GCF_985060555.1 Odoribacter sp.
ATTTGTCGCTCCCATGCGGAAAAACAAACACATCCGGTATTAAACTCCCTTTCAGGAGACTATCCCGGAGTAAAGGGCAGGTTGGATACGCGTTACTCACCCGTGCGCCGGTCGCCATCAAACTCAGCAAAGCTGAGTCCATGCTGCCCCTCGACTTGCATGTGTTAAGCCTGTAGCTAGCGTTCATCCTGAGCCAGGATCAAACTCTTCATTGTAGAATATCTTTAACCTTCACCCATAAGGGAAAGGCATCTGTTCTGTTTCCGGACTCCCTGGACTTACCCGTTTATCTCGTTTCTTTTCACACCCCCGTATATGACCAGCATACACGGGAATTATGACGGTTCGTTTCTTTTTTACCCTTGGATGACCCCTAAGAAGGACTATACCTCCCAAAAAACATCCAAGCTCTTGTACTACTTTCTCTCTTTATGTAAGACTTTCAATGAACTCTTTCTATTGTTACACTCCCAATCCGCACTGCCTCACAAGGCCTTGCTTCCCGAAAGCGAGTGCAAAGGTACAACCTTTTACCGTAACTGCCAAATATTATAACCACTTTTTTTCAAGCGGAAACTCTTGCAAATTTAAGAAAACTTCCACAAACAAGCAAGGAATATGCTGTAAAACATATATTTAACACTCGAAATCATGCACGATTTAAGGGAAAACTTTTTTCTAAATGGAAAACGAAGGAGAGGAAAGAGCGGAGAGCAGGGGACGGAAAACGCGGGAACGAAGGAGGAAGAGGAGGGAAAGGCGACGGGAAAAAGGGGGAATAGCACCGGGATGAAAGGCACACAAGGAAAATATAGGGTATGTGTCAGGAGCCGTATACAAAGGAAAGATAAATAAGGAAGGGCAAAGGCTGTAAAAAAGGAGGAGGTACCGAGACAAGAAAGACGGATACAACTGGACAGAAGACACACACAAGGAAAAGTATGGAAGACGCATTGGAGCAACGGGACGAATTGGAACGGAAAAATGGAGGGGGCGGCAAGGATTGCAAAAAGGAGAAGACACAGGAACAGAGGACACACACAGGGAAAGCACGGAAGATGCACAAGAAGCCACACATGAAAACACCTCATATATATTAAGGTGAAAACCGGAAAGACAGGGAAAGAACGGAGCACCCACCGGTTGACCGAAGACAAGAGAAACAACTATCCGGAAGAGAAGACCGGGCAAGGAAGGCCGAAAACGGAAGGGAAACGACGGACGCCGGACAAAAAGACCGCCCGGGACTGAAAACGGAAAACGATCAGGCATCCACCGAAACAAAGCGGTACTTAACCGCCACCGTGCACATAAGACCGGCCACAGCCGCCCCCGCAAGCCCCCCACCCTGCAACATCACGGCTGCCCGGCAGACAAAGGAGAATTTCATGGGCTGATTATGGGAACGACGATACGGGACGGACCAGACAAACCCGCCACGGCAAAAGCGAATACCCATACCTACAGGACAAAGAACCGTAAGACGGAACAGGAAGGACCGTCGTCCCATCCGGTTACAGTCACCTTGGAAACCGTCCCCAAGCCCGACAGAAAGACAGGAAAAGAAAGAAAAAAACAATCAGAAAGACAACAAAAACGCCCAAAAGCGGGGCACAGAAAACCTCATCCGAGGCAAATCCGTAGCCCCAGACCTGAATATTTATGCAAAACACGCACCCAATCCTGCATATATACCGTATATCATACACTCCGTCTCAGCCAAACGGAAAATCAATCGGAAGCGAACGATTTTACGTTCGGCGCACAAAATGGAGACGACCGGCCGGAAACGGAAAACGGCACGGCTGAAAACGGAAAAAGACAAGCATCCGGGCCACGGAAACACCCCCTCAGAACCGCAGCCCGGATTTATCTGAAAGAAAAACGGGACACATCTTGAATAACCATAAGGCACCCAAAAGCCCCGTTACCTGACATGCCGGAGGCCCGCCGGCGCACACCCGAACCCCGCACACGGCAAAAGGAAAGCAAAAGCCGCCCCACCCTGGCAAAACGGTAAAACCCACCCCCGCGAGAATCGAATAAAATCCATCAACGCCGGAACCACTGACGAATACGGCAAACA
>NZ_CFKYFN010000008.1:0-38925 GCF_985060555.1 Odoribacter sp.
AATTCTTCCTTTGCCAGGTCGGGTTAACGTGAGATGAAGGTTTTTATGCCGGAAGACCATTGGAGCGGGAACGAGTGTCCGGTTAGGGTTTCCGAACGCCCGACCGGTGGTGTCTGAGCGAAGCGAGTTCCGCCGGTCAGTGAAGGAAAGCCTTAACGGACCGGTCCAGGCGAACCGGTCTGACGGTATAAAAACCGGAATCGGAATAGAAAGAAAAAATTATACCTACGTTTTATGATGAACTTTATAAGCTCCGATTCTCTTTTTTTTCAACCCTTTTTCTTTTCTTTGTATACTTTTTTCCCGGTAAATATGAAAACTGCTTTAGCTATAACACGAACTCTGTCCAGACGTTATTATCCTCTGCATCCGGAGGAACAGGAAGCACTTGCTTCTATAATGGAGTGTCGCCGGGTCGATAAAGGAGAACTTCTCCTCGAAGAAGGCCGGATAGCCCGCCATTTCCATTATGTCGAATCGGGAATGTTACGTCAGTATTACTACAAAAACGGGCATGATATCACCGAACATTTTTCGTGTGAAGATGATTTGGTATTTTGCATCATCAGCCTGTTCAGACAAGAACCCACACGCTTGATGACCGAAGCCATCGAACCGACCGTGGTGTACGACATCCCCTATACCGGTCTGCAAGAATTGTTTGTTTCTTATTCCTCTATTGCCCAATTATACAAGAAAATTTTAGAATGGGGCCTTATGGTATCCCAGAACAAAGCCGACTCCTGGCGATTCGAAACTGCCAAGGAACGCTATAAACGTTTTCTAAAAGATTTTCCCGAAGCAGCCAAAAGAGCCCCTATCAGCCATATCGCTTCTTATCTGTTGATGACTCCCGAAACCCTCAGCCGCGTGAGGGCTGAAATCTTCCAGGAATAAATTGTAAGATAGGTGATCAGTAAACTTTTTCTAAGATAGTACCAGTCCTCAAGAAACCCCATGCCCCGGTCCCATGGGTTACAAAAAAAAAGAGTTAGATTTTCATCTAACTCCTTGATTTTCAATTTGTACCCAGGGCGGGAATCGAACCCGCACGTCTGTTGAGGACACTGGATTTTGAGTCCAGCGCGTCTACCAATTCCGCCACCTGGGCAAAGAACTCGGGTGCAAAGGTAGATATTTTCATATAACCTCCAAAGAAAAGTAGAATTTTTTTTGAATCTTTTTGCTAAGTTGCTCGTATAAAGGATATATTCTTAATGTTCAATACTCATATTTTCTTGAAAAATTCCTCATTGACCGGTAATCGATGGGGGATTTTTTGTCAGATGACGATTCGTTTGTGTACATTTGCCGACCCGTCGGGAGAAGAGTTTATAAATAGTAAGATATTTTAGAGATGAGATATTGGATCGTATTATTTTTATTTTGTCTGGGTATCGGACCAGCCGTCCAGGCACAAAATAAAGGTGTCGTTAAAGGACGAGTCTTCGATTTGGCGAGCAATGAGGCGATCCCATTTGCAAATGTCGTAGTTTATGGGACGACTCTGGGGGGAGCGACGGATGAGGAGGGAAGATTCCGGTTGGAAAATGTTCCTCCGGGACTTGTCCGCTTGGAGGTGAGTAGTATCGGTTATCAGACTTTGGTGACAGTAGGGTTTCTGTTGGGTACTGCCGGAGAGAGAACGGAAAATATCGGTTTGGAACCTGCATCGACTACTTTGGAACAAGTCGTAGTCAAAGCCAGTCCTTACCGTAAAACAGTAGAAACTCCGGTTTCCATTCAGCGGATAGGAATTGCGGAGATTGAAAAAAATCCCGGAGGCAACCGGGATATTTCCAAAGTAGTACAATCCATGCCGGGGGTATTGTCTTCGCCTGCATTCCGGAATGATTTTGTAGTCCGGGGTGGTGGGCCTGCTGAAAACCGGTTTTATCTGGACGGAGTTGAATTGCCCATCTTAAATCATTTCGCTACTCAGGGGGCTTCCGGTGGGGTAGTCAGTATTGTGAATATCGATTTTGTCAAAGAGGTAAATTTCTTTTCCGGTGCCTTCCCGGCTTCTTATGGTAATATGATGAGTTCTATGCTCGAATTTCGACAGATCGAGGGAAATCCCGACCGGGTGAAGACGCGGGTTACTTTCGGTGCTACCGATTACGGCCTGTCTTTGGACGGTCCGTTGGCTCCAAAGACTACTTTTATTGTTTCGGCCCGGCGAAGTTATCTGAAGATGTTGTTCGGTATCATCGGTTTGCCTTTTCTTCCGGTGTATAATGATATGCAATTCAAGACGGTCACCCGTTTGAATGCCCGGAATGAATGGACTTTGCTCGGTATTGGCGGATACGATATCAACCGTCTGAATACCGACCTGAAGAATCCCGACGATCATCAGAAATATTTGCTCGATTGGTTGCCGGAAAGCCGGCAATGGAGTTATACTTTGGGAACGACCTTTAAGCATTACGGCAATAACTGGTATCACTTTTTCGTCCTAAGCCGGAGTGGATTGTACAATAAGGTCGAGAAATACACCGGCAATGACCGTCATAATCCCAAAACAATCGACTATCGCTCTGGAGAATCGGAAAATAAATTCCGTTTCGAGCATCATCGTTATGCAGCGAATGGGTTTAAACTTCAGGTTGGGGCAGGTATCGAATATGCCCACTATGACAATACTACGGCCCGGCGGCTGTTCACTGCGGGAGAAGCTATCGATCAGTATTATTCCCGGGCTTTGAATATGTGGAAATGGGCGGTCTTCGGCCAGGTGTCCCGGTCTTTTTTCTCCGAACGGCTGGCTTTATCCCTGGGACTCCGGGCGGACGGATGTAATTATACCGGTAAAACAGCTGCTCTTTACCGGCAAATATCGCCCCGTTTCTCATTTTCTTACGCATTCGACGAACGCTGGTCGCTAAATGGCAATATCGGCCGGTATTATCAGTTGCCTGCCTATACGACGCTGGGTTTTGCAGACGCCGGGGGAGTTCTGGTGAATAAACGGAATAAGACCGGATATATCGGAGCCGATCATTATGTACTGGGAGTTGAGTATCGTCCGGGAACGACTACCCGGATTACACTGGAAGGTTTTTACAAGACTTACGATCATTATCCCGTATCCCTGACCGATTCGGTTGCTTTGGCCAATAAAGGTACCGACTATGTGGCGGTGGGTGACGAAGCGGTTCGACCCGTCGGAGAAGGGAGAGCTTATGGGCTGGAATTGATGCTCAGAACCCAGGAATTTTATGGTGTCGTTGCTTCGTTGGCTTATACCTGGTATTATTCCGAATTTAAACAGTTGGATGAAAATTTACAGAATACCCGTCGTTATATACCCAGTAGTTGGGATAACCGCCATATATTCTCTCTGACAGCAACCCGTAGGATAGGTAAAAGTTGGGATTTGGGGTTTAAATGGAGATATGTGGCGGGTGGGCCTTATACGCCTTATGATCGGGAGACTTCGGCACGGATAGAAGCCTGGGAGGCCAAACATCAGCCTTATTATGATTATTCGCGCTTCAATACACAGCGATTACCGGCTTTCCATCAACTGGATGTCAGGGTGGATAAGAGTTTTTTCTTTCGAAAGTGGTCGTTGATATTTTATGCGGACATTCAGAATATCTATAACTATAAAGCTTTAGGTCCCGATGAGCTGGTGCCTGTCGAAAATCCCGACGGAAGCTATCGCAAAGATCCTGACCGGGAAGGTTATTATCAGATGCGCAGCATAAAAAATGAATTGGGCGGAACGGTTTTACCCTCTGTCGGGGTAATTGTAGATTTTTAATCCACTTGCCGGATAGATTTTTCAGTGAGCGGATAAGTTGGTATAAGTTTTGTAACTTTAGATATCGAAAATAGGTATGATTGAAAAATGACAAGTATATGAAAAATGTGGTTTTTGATTTGGGTGGAGTTGTGGTCGATTGGAGTCCCGAACGTTTGATGGAAGAATATACCGGTGATCGTGCAATGCCGGTGAGTCTGTTTGAAAGGGGGTTTTTCCGGAAATTTTGGCCCGATTACGACCGGGGGACGATCGATCAGGTGAATATCGTTCGGGAAATGAGTGTTTTTTCGGGACGTCCTTATGCCGAATGTTGGGATTTTGTCGAATTTATCAAACATTCGTTGCGGGATATTCCCCAAACACAATGTCTGATTAAAGAGTTGGCCGGTAAAGGTTACCGTTTATTCTGCCTTTCCAATATGTCCCTGGAATTTTATGACTACCTGAAAGAACGGGAGGTCTTTCGGTATTTCGAGGGCCAGATCATCTCGGCTCACGAAAAACTGATTAAACCCGAAAAAGAGATTTACCGGATCCTGATCGACCGTTTTCAGGCATACCCCGAAGATACGCTCTTTATCGACGACCTGAAGGAAAATGTCGATGCGGCTCGTCAACTGGGTTTCCATACCGTGCATTTTGCCGATAAGGAAAAAGGATACCGGGAAATCAATAAAATTCTTTGCTCTGAGTTTTAGTTTTTAGTTTCCAGTAGTACCTCCCGCAAAGCATGACTCCGGTCAGGGTAAGCCCTATCGGATAGCCGATCCAGATTCCTGTGATGCCCCACTCGAGTACAAAGCCGCAGATGTAGCATACGGGCATGGCGATCAGGAAGTAACCGATAAAGGAGATGACAGCCATGGAGATCACATCGCCGATACCGCGGAGGGAATTGGCATAGGTAATCTGAAGGGCATCCCCGAATTGGTAGGCCAGCAGGATATAGACCAGGGTGGATACGACCCGGATGACTTCTTCGGAGGTGGTGAATAGATATCCGATCAGTTCCCGGGAAAATAAGAACACAGTACAGGCACAGACAGCGAGACAAAGAATGAGATGGAAGCCTGCCATCGTCGTGCGGCGCACATGGAGCAGGTCCTGACGGCCGAAATAATTACTCACCCGTACAGATACCGCTGCTCCGACTCCGTAATAGATCATAAAACCTAAAGTCGAGATAGCCACCATCACCTGATGGGCGGCCAGGGCAATGCTTCCCAGCCAACCGATCATAATTCCCGTAATACTGAACAGGGCAGTTTCCAGGCCCATCTGTAAACCGACCATCCAGCCCATTTTATTGAGTGAGAGGATATCGGTGAAATTGTATTTACCCCGTTTGTAACCGACCAGATAGCGGCGGTAACGGAGGCTGCGGTAAAATAAGACGGCGAAAGCTGCAAACATGAGGATACGGGCCGTTAAGGTGGAAATGCCTGCTCCTACGACACCCAGGGCCGGTAGTCCGAATTTTCCGTAGATCAGTATATAATTTCCGGCAATATTCACCAGATTGGCGGAGATCATGATGTACATGGGCGTTTTGGTATCCGTAATACCGTCGGCGAATTGCTTGAAAGAATTGAATAACATGACGAATACCAGGGAAGCCAGCTGGAGAAGAAAATAAGGCCGGATCAACGGGAGTAATTCTTCAGGCTGTCCTAGCCGGTCGATATTGAACCATACCACTGTCATCGCCAGGGTCAGGAGCAAGCCGATGAAGAGATTTACCAACAGACTGTTGCGTAGCAGTTGACCGACATGATATTTGTCATGACGGCCGAAAAATTGTCCGACCAGGGGAGTAAGACCATAAGAAAAACCCAGACCGAAAAGAATGGGGATATTGAAGGCACTGTTGACAAATGAAGCTGCAGCCAGGTCGAGAGTGGCATATTGTCCTACCATCATATTATCGGCCAGGCCTACCACCACAATACCGATTTGTCCGATGACAATGGGGATACCCAGACGGATGAGGGCTTTGTAATGTTCTTTATAGGGTGTGAAATAGCTCATGTCGCTTAGCATTTATAAAGTTCATAAAGTCCGATGGCCTCAGGGACCCGATAGACTGAATTAAAATGGTAACGGATAACGATATACCTCTTCCATTTGCAATGATACTGTCCAGCAGCAGCCGTTCCCCGGTCAGCGTGTCGCTTACCGGAATATCTTTCACGGTTATGATCTCCCCGTTAAAGTAGTTTACTTTTTTATGACATCCGCCTAAAAGAAACAGTAGGGATAACTCTCCTGCCAAAGCTTTTGTTTTCAAAGCCATAGCTGTTCTTATGGATATCTTCATAGACTGTTCCGGATTTGGATTATAAACTGTTTTGATAATTGTCGCAAAGCTAATCAATTTCTTGCCTGCCGGCAAATGGATTTCTTGCTTTTACGGATCGCTTTTTAGCATTTGTCTTTTACTTTTTGCATGCTACTTTTTTACTTTCTGCCTTTTTTTCGTACCTTGTCCCCGTTGAGATAAGTCCCGACTAAGGGTGGAGATTGGATGATGTTTTAAATTATTTGAATTATGAGAAAACTCTTAACTACTTTTGTTTGTGTATGGTTTACCCTGGCGGTATGGGCCGGAGATGGGATTTATGAAAAGTTGCAACAGATACCACAGATTAGTGAGATTCAGAAACTGGATGTAAAGCCTTTTCAGGAGTATTATCAATTCTGGTTCGAGCAGCCGGTCGATCATTCCGATCCCGCAAAAGGGACTTTCCGGCAACGGGTGTTGCTGGGGCATAAACAATCGGATGCTCCGGTGATCGTCGAGTTGGAAGGCTATAATATCTGGTCGTCGGAAGAAGGTGAATTGGCTAATATCCTGAAAGGGAATCAGCTGACGATAGAGCACCGTTTTTTCGATCAAAGCGTGCCGGAAGGAGGGATTCCCTGGGAAAACCTGACCATCAAGCAGGCTGCCGATGACCAGCACGAGATTATACAGGCTATCAGGCAGAAAATTTATCCGGCATCGAAATGGATCAGTACCGGAATCAGCAAAGGAGGACAGACGACGATATTTCACCGTTATTTTTACCCGGCCGATGTGGATATCAGTGTACCTTATGTAGCTCCCCTGAATCTGGAGTATGTAGATCCCCGTTTGGATAAATTCCTGAACCGGTTAGGGACGGCGAAGAGTGGGGTGAAAGCGCTTTTTAACTGGGAGGATCTGAATACCTGTCATTATACGATCCGTGATTTTCAGACCATGTGTTTCGAACATCTCGATACGCTGCTTCCTATGCTCGAGGAACTGGCTGCCGAAAAGAAATATACCTACCGGATGGTGGGAGGGACCAAACGGGCCTTGCAGCTGATGATTCTGGAATATCCTTTTGCGTTTTGGCAGTGGGGGAATAATTGTGCCGATATTCCCGATCAGGAAAGTGCCGATTGGGAGGAGATCTTCGAATACCTGGTGAAAGTGTCTTCCCCTGATTTTTTTGAAGATAAGTACATCGTCCGCATGCAACCGTTTTTTTATGCTGCTTTGACCGAGATCGGGATGTATGATTATAAAATAAAACCGTTCAAGAAATTCTTACCCGAAGACGATAAAGATATCGACTTTTCATTCACTATGCCTGAAGGTGTTGAAAAAAAGCCTTTTAATGACAAACAGATGAAGGCGATCAACGAATGGTTGCAGACGGATGCCGAGCGGATTTTGTTTGTATACGGCGGAAGTGATCCCTGGTATGCTACCGGCGTCGATTTGAAGAAAAACGGAAAATGCCGTAAATACGTAAGAGGGGATATGAGCCATGCTTGCCGGATTAAAGATTTCGATCCGGTGTCGAAAGAAGATTTGCTCGATACGCTGAACGAATGGATGCAAGAAAAATGAAAAGTGAAGGTTTGGCCGGCCTGACGACGGTAAGTGTCGATTGGGAAGAGCCGGCTGTAATTATTCTCGACCAGACGCAATTGCCCAATCGGGAAGCATATCTCCGCTTATATACTCCGGAGGAGATTTGGGAAGCCATTTATCACCTGAAGGTGAGGGGGGCCCCGGCGATCGGAGTTGCTGCTGCCTATGGCATGGCGGTTTGTGCACAACAATTCGGGGAACAGTCTTTTTCCGTTTTTTTTCAAAAATTTACGGAGGTAAAAAAATACCTGGCTTCTTCACGTCCTACTGCTGTAAATTTATTTATGGCTTTGGACCGGATGGAAAAATGTGTTTTGTCGTTGCAGGATCAGCAGGTTGATACAATAAAAATAAAATTGCAGCAGGAGGCGGAAGCTATCCGGGCAGAGGATGCGGCTGCTTGCCGGAGTATCGGGGAATGGGGATTAAGTGTTTTACAACCGGGAATGGGGCTGCTGACTCATTGTAATGCCGGACATCTCGCAGTTTCTGCATATGGTACGGCTTTGGCTCCTGTTTATTTGGGGCAGGAGCGTGGTTATCATTTTAAAGTGTATGCAGATGAAACCCGTCCATTGTTACAGGGGGCACGTTTGACTGCCTTTGAACTTCAGAAAGCAGGAGCCGATGTCACTTTGATCTGCGATAATATGGCTTCCTGTGTGATGGGACAGGGAAAGGTGCAGGCTGTTTTGGTAGGATGCGACCGGATAGCGGCTAATGGAGATGTTGCTAATAAAATAGGTACTTCCGGAGTTGCTGTTTTAGCTAAATATTATGGAATTCCTTTTTACGTACTTGGACCGACTTCTACAGTTGATCTAAAATGTCCGGATGGGGCACATATTCCCATTGAAGAACGGCAAGCCGGTGAAATCACAGAAAAATGGTATACCCGACGGATGGCACCTCCGGAAATAAAGGTGTATAATCCTGCTTTCGATGTGACCCGTCATGAATTGATTACGGCAATCATTACCGAAAAAGGGATTTTATATCCTCCTTTTGATCGTGTTCTCTCTAAATTGTAGTGCTTAGTGCTTCACTGATTACTGCTGTCGCACCCAGTTGGCTGTTCACATATTCCAATGCCTTTTGTCCGGCGGTTTCTGCAATTGCCGGATGCTGAATCAGGCTGTCCAGGATCTCCGAAAGTTCTGCCCCGTTGGAAATGCTGAAAGCTCCGCCTTCCCGGATCAGGCTGACCGCTTCGTTGAATTTTTGATATTTGGGTCCGAAAATTACCGGTATTCCATACACGGCAGCTTCAAGGGTATTGTGGATACCGACCCCGAAACCTCCGCCGATATAAGCGATCTTCCCATACCGGTAGATCGATGAAAGCAGACCGATACAATCGATAATCAATACCTCCTTATCGGCCAAATCGGTATTTTCCGAGGTGTAGCGGGCTACCTTCTTCCTGCATTTGTCCAGAATCGCTTTGATGTGATTTTCCCCGATTTCGTGAGGGACGATAATCCATTTATAACCGTCCGGATGGCAGTTGATATATTCCAGGAGAATTTCTTCATCGGGTGGCCAGGTGCTGCCGCAGACGATGGCGGGGCGGCCGTCACAGAATTGCTCTACTTTGACGATTTGTTTTGCATTTTCCGCGATCTGTTTTACCCGGTCGAAACGGGTATCTCCTGTCAGTCTGACATTTTTTATGCCGATGGATTTCAGTAATTCCACCGATTGCCCGTCCTGCACGAACAATTCTTTGAAGCATCCCAGCATCCGCCGGTGGAGTTTTCCCCAACTTTTAAAAAAAGGCTGGTTGGGACGGAAAATGGCTGAGATGAGATATACCGGGATGTTTCGTTTGTTCAGTTCGTTCAGGTAGTGGAACCAGAATTCATATTTGATAAAGACCGCTGCATCCGGACGGAATTTTTCAATCAGGCGGACCGCATTGCGTCGCGTATCTCCCGGCAGATAAAGGATGTAATCTGCACCGGTATAATTTTTGCGGATTTCATAACCTGAGGGCGAAAAAAAGGTAAGCAGGATTTGGGTTGCCGGTTCTGCGGCCTTCAAGGCTTCGATTACCGGGCGGCCTTGTTCGAATTCGCCCAAAGAAGCGGCATGAAACCACACCAAACGACCTTCTCCCCGTTGTATACCGGCTGCTTTTTTCCAGACTTCTTTTCTGCCTTTACGTAAAAGGGCTGCTTTTTCATTGAAAGGAGCTGCCAATTGTATTGCCAGATGATATGCCTGAATTCCAATATTATATAAGAATGCCATAACGATACTTTGAATATAGGCCGCAAAATTAATAATAAAACCCGAATGATGCGCTTTTCCTCTTTCTGCTTTTTTTAACCTTTAACTTTTTACTTTTACCTTTTTCCTTCCTATCTTTGTCCCGTCATTGTGGAAAGATTTGGCTGATTGCAACCACAGAAAAAAATTGCTAAAATGCATATACTTCTGAATTCAACCATCCATTGCCTTTCCCGTAATATAATTAACCGATTGGATATTGATTGCGTATAGTACATTTTCAATTTTCAATTTTCAATTTTCAATTAAATTATGGGATATTTATTTACTTCAGAGTCTGTATCGGAAGGGCATCCTGATAAGGTTGCCGATCAGATTTCGGATGCAGTGCTCGACCGGATTCTGGCGTTCGACCCGGAAGCAAAAGTAGCCTGTGAAACTTTGGTGACAACCGGACAAACTGTCATTGCAGGCGAGATTAAAACAAAGACTTATGTAGACGTGCAGCAAGTGGCCCGTGAAGTGATCAATGAGATCGGCTACACCAAGAGTGAGTATATGTTCGACGGAAATAGTTGCGGGGTATTTTCTGCGATCCACGAACAATCGCCGGATATCAACCGGGGAGTGGTGCGTGAAGATCCGATGGAACAGGGAGCCGGTGATCAGGGGATGATGTTCGGTTATGCCTGTAACGAGACCGATAATTATATGCCGTTGTCCCTGGAATTAGCCCATCTTTTACTGAAAGAATTGGCTCAAATCCGGAAAGAGGGTCAGTTGATGCAATATCTGCGTCCCGATTCGAAATCACAGGTGACCATTGAATACGGTGATGAAGGGAAACCGGTCCGTATACATACGATTGTCATTTCTACCCAGCATGACGATTTCATCAAGCCGGCCAACGAAACGCCGGAAGCCCAGCTGAAAGCCGACGAGGCTATGGTGGAATGGATCAGAAAAGATATCGTCGATATTCTGCTGCCCCGGGTAAAGGCCCTGTTGCCAAAACGGGTACAGGCTTTATTCGATAAAAATGTCATTCTTTTTGTCAACCCGACCGGTAAATTTGTGATCGGAGGTCCTCATGGAGATACAGGGCTGACAGGGCGTAAGATTATCGTCGATACCTACGGGGGGAAAGGAGCCCACGGTGGGGGAGCTTTCTCCGGAAAAGACCCTTCGAAAGTCGATCGGTCTGCTGCCTATGCTGCCCGTCATATCGCTAAAAATATGGTAGCAGCGGGGATAGCCGACGAGATCCTGATCCAGATTTCCTATGCGATCGGCGTTGCCCGTCCTGTAGGAGTGTATGTGAATACTTACGGTACTTCGAAAGTCAGTTTAACGGATGCAGAGATTGCCGGGAAAGTCAGCGAGATTTTCGACCTTCGTCCGAGGGCTATCGAAGAACGCTTGAAATTATGTAATCCGATTTATCAGGAGACTGCCAGTTATGGGCACATGGGACGCAAACCCGAAATAGTGAAAAAAGTGTTCACTTCGAATTATTGGCCTACGGTTGAGAAAGAAGTGGAACTTTTTACCTGGGAAAAACTGGACTATGTCGATGAGATAAAGCGGGTATTCAAGGAATTTAAGAAACCACAGCCATAAGAGAAGGTGTCCCTGGACATTGAAGTTGTAATTTGAACTGTGTCAGCGAAGAAAAAGAATAAAGTATGGACTTTGCTGACACAGTTTTTCAAAAGAATTTGGAATATAAATTGGAAAATCTATTATTAATCCTTTATTTTGTTCGGTAAAACGACGGAAGACACTGTGAGCGAACAGAAAGATTTTTTGCAGCGCTTTAACTTGAAAGACGAACAAGCTTATCATAAACTCTTTCAGCAATTTTATAGTTACCTTGTCCTTTTTGCAGAACGCAGAGTGGAAAATCACAAGGTGGCTGAAGATATCGTGCAGGAAATCTTTATCAATATCTGGGAAAGTAACAAACAATACAATTCTATCAACGGATTTAAAGCTTATTTGTACGAAGCCGTCTCGAACCGTTGTGCAGATTACTGGAAACACCGGGCAGTCGAAGAAAAATACATGGCACATGTGCTTTATGAACAAAAACTACCCGATTTTTCAGTGCAAGAGGAAGAAATATTGCGGGAGTTGTACGCAGCCATCGGTGAATTGCCGCAACGTAGCCAGGAGGTCATTCTTTTATCTTTAGAGGGTAAGAAAAATCAGGAAATAGCCCAACTGCTGAATCTGTCTGTGCTTACTGTCAAAACCCATAAGAAAAATGCTTTCCGTTATTTAAAAAATCGACTGCGAAATCTGGTACTGTTAGTTATGATTATGCAGATTTCTAAAAAAGATATCCTGCCATAATGTTCCGGCTAAACGGTAAGTTATGACAGGATCTGATGTTTTATTCGGCTTAAAGCTCTATTATTTTACCTGAGCCGGCATCGGAAGGGGTGGTCTGTCCGATACGGTATAGTCGGCCGGTAGTTCATATTGGTCATGTTCGAAAAAGTAATTAACCAATCCGGTCATGCCTTGAGGGGTGTATTCATATACGTTGAGACGGAACAAAAGCCATTGTACGATAGCATATCGCGAAGCAACATTGAAATAAGGTACGTTGTTTATCATACAACTCTCTTCTTCACAATGAGAAACAAATGCCTTGTTAGCAATATCACTGACACATCCATAGCCTCCGTCAGCAGGCTTCAACACTTCGCTGTAACGAGCTGTGCTTCCACTGACATATCGGAAAAACTGCCAACTCATCTCCGGATAAGAAGTTATCAGCCTTTCACTTGTTGGTAGTCCTACATTATAACAATATAACCTGTAATTTTTATAATAAGTTATTAAAGTTTTATCTTCAGTAGTAAACAACTGTTCGGTAGACCATTCGTCTCCCAGTTTTCCGATAGCGTGTCCACCGACTTCATGCAGAAAAATGTTGGTGAATCCTCCCGGTAATTGAATATCTCTGTTCAAAGGGACATAACTGATTGTCCTGTAATCAGTATCATTTCTATCAGTCGGGTCGCCGAACCAATAAGTCGAGCCTCCATAACGTTCGTCATTGACCAATACAATGACGACGGAATTCGTTTGCAGTATGGCGTCATTCATTCCCAATATTTTGCTTGCATAACTGAAAGCCGTTGTATTATTTCCGATGATGCGGTTATCTTCGTTAAAGTAACTGAATAATGCTGTATTTCCTGACTCGGAAGTTCCGGCCCCGCGCTCTTGTGATTCGCAAGCCACTGACCAAACATTGAAATATTCCTTGTAAGTTTTATAGGGTTCGACAGCAAATAAGGCCTCACAAGCTTCTTCTACCGCCAGGTCGAATACTCCCGTTTCTGCAATCAGATCATCGGACGTAAAGCCATCTCCCAGAAAAATCAGGTTAAAGCCGTTTGTGAGTTCACGTTCTCCCTGGTGTTTTTGGACATTTCCGTCTGCCCGGATCCCTCCATTCTGGGAAGCGGTTAATTTCATTGTACGTACGCCGTATTTCAAACGAACGGTTGTCGATCTTTCTTTTTTCTGGCTATTATCCGTAGTTATAAAAACCAGTTCGGAATCTCCCGAACCCACGGTATCTGCAACTTGTAACCAACCTGTCGTATCGGCAATTTCTACTTTCCAATCCATATTGGTATGAATTTTCAGGGTATCGTAGCTAACTCTTTTATTGAAAGCCAACGATTTCTTGCCGTCCGTCACTTCAAATACCATCGGTTCCTGACGCACAGCCAAACGCATTACATTGTCTCCGCAAGTTACTTTTACAGCCGTTCCTCTTTCGTATATGTCATCCGACGGACTAACCCGGATGACCAACTTTCCTTCAGGGTTCTCCCTGTTTTTTTCCACAGTACACCAATCGGCCATACTTTCGGCTTCCCATCCGGACCCGGCAGTCACGTCAATGACAACAGTATCACCGGCCGCTCTTAGTAAAAGATTATCATCAGAGAATTGTAAAAAGCTATCTAACGTATCGTTATCGCATCCGGACAAAGTCCATAGCATTGTACAGCCGATTGTAACAATTCCCATATATAATCGATGTAAGATTTTGTGTATCATATGCTCGTTATTTTCCGGTTTTTATATTATTTTTCCATTGTTCCAGTCCTTCATTCATCCGCCTGATCAGTTCTTCGGCGGGTATGTATCCCTGTGAAGTATACACGATTTCTCCCTGAGGATCCAGAATCAGATAAGTCGGGAATACACGAATGTTCCATTTTTGAGCCAGTTCTTTGCCTTCATCTTTTTCCATATCGATTTTAAGGCTGATAAAACGGGGATTGAAAAAGTCTCCGGCTTGCTTATCCGGAAAGACTTTAGAGCTCATCATTTTGCAGGGACCACACCAACTGGTGTAACAATCGACAAAAACCGCTTTGTTTTCTTTCCGGGCTTTTGCCAGGGCTTCCTGCAGACCACCTGTTTCAAACCGTATTCCTTGATAGTCTGACAATTCAGTTACAATTTGACGGTAGCGTTCCAGGGTTGAACCTGTCATTCCTGCCATTCTTTCTTTCAGATAAGCGATTGCCTGTTTTTTTTCAGTCTCGTTCATATCTTGCAAACGTCCCAATGTAGCGTCATATCTGACTTTCAAGGCTTCATTCGGCAGGTTCGGGACCATTTTTCCCCAGAGGTCCAGCATTTCCGAATACTTTTTCTGTTGTCTGAAATGCAGAATCTTACACATATCCAACAATTGGTCCCGGTTAAGTGAAGTAAATTCCAGGTGACCGGCTTTTTGTTCTATTTCTGAAATGAAATCCATATCATATACTTTTTCAAACATCATGTAAGGATAAACTTGATGAAAAAGTACCTGTACTATAAAATTCAGTACTTTCTCTCCGTTTTTCTCCACCAACTCATTTCTGTGGTCATAGATAAAACGGAACCATTCGCTGTCATATCTTTTCCCCTTATTCCAAAGGATTTCCCACGACTGTGGCAAATAGAGACCGGCAGAATCGATATGCTCCAAATAATAGTCAGCTACTTCCTGAAATTTCTCATTTTCGTCTGCCGTTTTCAATGTGCCGGCATAGGCTGCTAAAAATTTAAATGACCGGTCACCTTTTTCATAATGCCGGGTCATTCCCGCCAATGAGGTTTTTGGATTCAGGCCTGCTTTCAATTTTTCTTTAAATTCAGGAGCTTTGGCTCCTCCGGAAATCCGGTGTATGATTTCTCCTTTTTCATCCAAAATCAGATAATGGGCATAAAACTTTACCCTGTAACGTTCTGCCAGTTTGCGTCCCTCTTGGGTTTTGGGCATATCCACACGTAAACTGACGAAATGTTTCTGAATAAACGAAACCAAATCGGGATCTGTCAGTACGACAGAGTCCATCAGTACCGAAGGACCGGCCCATCCGGCATAACAATTGAAAAAAATCGGTTTATGTTTCCGGGCGGCCTGTTGCATGGCCTCTTCCAAAGTAGTACAATACTGGATACGTTTGTTCTTTTCTTCTTTAGCCCACACTGTCGAAACAAGCAGACAAAAAACAATCAGGAATATATTTTTCATATGAGTTTGGTTTTTTCTATTTTACTAATCGAACACTATAAGAGGGGCGTACATTTTCAGTTGTACTGATTAAACGGCTTGTCATGCGCCGGATTCCGGAATGATACAGGGATATGTTACGGACGATTCCGTTAGATAAACTGTCCGATATTACAATCTGATCACTGCTCCAGAAGTAAGCACCTTCATTTTTATACACATAACGGGAATTATAGGCTGTTGACAAGGCATATACGGCAGCTCCGCCATACAAGGCATCAAATCCGATTCCTTGTTCTCCTGTTTTCAATAGCTCACCTGCGTGGCCTCTCCAATTTTCCAGGCCCTCCAATTCTCCGGCATCCATTCCCAAATGACGTTCCAGCATCATCCATTCCGCGTCAGTGGGCAAATGAAATCCTTCCGGAGCTCCTTCTTTTACGGCTTTTAAAGCTCCTTCATACGAATACAGGTAACCGAAACGTGTCAGGTAATCCTGGTCGACCTTAAAATAATAATTTACAGCATCATTCCATATGGCCATCAATTCATCTTTAATATCATCGTGCATATTATAAGACAGGAGGTTAGGAATGGTGTAGTTGCCTACTTGTGTCACAATCCAGTCTACTCCGTAGGGACTGCTCGTATTCAAACGGCCTGCCTCATCGGCAGCCAAAAGCTGTTCGCGCAGATAGAGCAGAAATTTCCGACCGGAATAATTCCGGCAAAAAGTTTGGTAACTATTCATATTTGTACCTTCCAATATGGCACGCTCAGTGCCTCCGTATGATTCTCCGTAAGTCACCAGATCGGCAGCTGTAGCTTCGTCCGGACGGTAACGGAAATTTTCTGCCAGCCAGGTCTGGTTTCCTATGGTCAGGGTTTTATAAACATTTCCTCCTTTATCCGTTACCGTACCGTAGGTAATCCCTTCCGGCTTCGGGATCACAGTCGTCTCATCGTCATCCTGACAAGCCAGTCCTGTCAATACCAGCCCTAGCAGACAACAAAAATATTCGATCTTTTTCATATACAATTCAGTATTATAATTCAACACCTAACTCGTCCCGGATGATGGCATACAGGATTTCATATTTCTTAATCACAAGCGGGGAACTTTCCCAGCGTTCCAGAAATTGTTTCCGGGGATATTTCATCATCTCCTCCAGGTAAAGTTCCAGATCAACATCTGTATTTCTAGGCGTAAAACGGTTTCCATACCCCGGATCATAGCTGACAAACCCCAATGTTCCGACTAATCCCCGGCAATAGAGGGCATAATTATCAAATTCTTCATCCGTCCAGACTCCTTCCGGCCAATTCGGATTGGTAACATTTCCATAGGTCATCATCTCTTTCCGGTAACTGCTGTCCTGTTCCCATTCTTCCACTAGCGGCCAAGGAAACCAAATCTGTAGACTGGCCGAACTTCTCCAATAAGGAATACGTTCGTCCGGGTAAAACTCCCCCCAATTTTTATCATATAGACTTTCATCCAACATATTATTGAAAGCATTCAGTTCGTCACTATAATTCTGAACCTTTAGTTTCACGATTTCATTCCGGTAACCGGCGGCTTTTTCCAGCATATCCTCTTCGTTTATCTGATTTATCCAGGAAAACATCAGGTTCCGGTAACGGCTGATTATTTCTTTTTGTTCTACTCCTGCAGAAGATAGTTGATAACATTTTTCTGTCAGCCACAATGCATATGGATAAAGTGCCTGTTGGCTGTTTTTCAGAAAAATTTCCGCAAAACGTAAAGATTTCATCATCAGTCCGGGATCGGTCAGCCGGGTCACCTGATAGGTGACCGATCCGCTGTTTGTCCCGCTGAATGCCCAGTTCAGATCCAGGGTTTCATAACGGAAAACCGAATCTCCGTTAACATCTGTTTTCACAAACACTTTTCCGATGGTATCGTTAAAAAAGACCGGAACCCCATAAGTGGTATACAGTTCATACCGTTTGTGCTGAATGGAATCGTTCGGATCATCCTGGATCGTATACAGATTTTCAAATCCGGTTCCGGGGGTTATCCCGTCCTCTTTCTGGCAAGCCAGCAGCAGGCAGGCCAGCAGCATATATAATCCTATTTTTTTCATACTTTTGTTTTATTGATTGTCAACTATTCGTCATCGCCCAGCGGAGAACGTTTGTTTCTCGGATTTTCCGGCATTTGTTCTTCGTCGTATTCCAATACAGATTTCGGAATCTGCATCACATAAGCCGGATCATTTTTCTCCAATACATAAATATCGGTATGGTCCCATTCGTATTTATTACCGTCGTATACATTAAATGCATGCCGGATTTGTTTGCTATAAGGATATTTTTCACATACCGCATAACGTCTCAGGTCGAACCAGCGATGTCCTTCGAAACAGAGTTCCCTGCGGCGTTCCAGCCGGATTTCTTCCACCAGTTTTTCTCCGGTATAAGTTGTATGTACATAATTCCGGATTCTGCTTTCGCGGAGTAACCGCAGATACTGGTTGGCCCCCTGGAAATTATCTTCCATGGCGTATGCTTCAGCCAGGTTCAGATATCCTTCGGCAATCCGTAACGTGTAAATATCGGATACGTGTGGAACTGCGATCGTATCGTATTTCCATTGTAATGAATTGGCAGAAGTACTCTGGTTCTTTCCGAAAAAATACCGGCGGTAATCATTCTCTTGGTCATACAATTGTACCAAGCTGTCAGATACTGCAAAATCACCTCTGTTTCCGGTCATTCCATTGTAAAAATTCATAGAACCCTGAGAGAAAAGAACTTCCGTATTGTCTTCCGACAGGAATATTCTGGCAGAATCCCGGGCGGACATGTGGTAAAGCCGCGTATCTTCTTTCAACAGCTCTTCAGCTGTCAGAGCTGCATTATGCCAGTCCTGCATATAAAGATATACCCGGCTGAGCAATAATTGTGCAGCTTCTTTGGAAGCCCTGTGTAAGGGGCGTTTTTGCGGACTTTCCGTCAAATAATTTACCGCTGTCTTCAAATCCTCTACGATTTGTTCATATATTTTTGCGACGGGAGTACGTTCAAACTGGGTTTTCTTATCTTTGTCGTGTTCTACATATTCCGTTAATTTCAAAGGAACTCCGTAGTCCGTAGCCGAAGTAGCCTTATTATAGGCTTTCCCGTACAGATTGACCAGAGTGAAATAAAGGGAGGCCCGTATAAAATGACACTCTCCTTTCACCCGGATCCGATCCAGTTCTTCAGATGGAGAACTGACAGAGATGTCGTCGATTTCCTTCAGAATAACATTCATCACATTGATGCGCCGGTAAAAATCGAGCCAGGTCTGACTGTCATCCCGTAATACATCTCCCGTGGGATTACGTCCTACTTCTAATTGCCAGGCATAATAGCCGAACAGATTTACACTACAATCCGGCCAAAAGAAAACGGCTAGTCCGCTTCCTCCCACCGTAGTGACATCGTCATCCATGATATTCAGGAAACCGGCATGATCCGTTGAAATATAAGCTCTGTTTTGGACAGGTAAGTATCCGTCCCCCAACAATACTTCATCGAAATGAGAGACTTTTTTGGCAACCGTCTGCGATTGCGAATACTCTTCCAGGAAATTATCGCATCCGGAACAAAACAAGGCGACTACAATTCCGTATATTATTTTTTTCATATCCATCATTTTTATCAGAATGAAACATTTAGTCCTATCGTATAATTCGGACGTACCGAAAGATTCGGTTTAGCAAATCCGGCTTGTGAAGGGTCCTGGCCTTTCAGGGCCTTGGCGGAGATGGTAAACAGATTCTGTGTACTGAAAGAAACTGAAGCGGAAGAAAACGGAGTCTTTTTCAGCAATTTGGGTTGTAAGGAATAACGTAAAGTCAGTGTCTGCATTTTCAGATAATTACCGCTGACTACCCGGATGTCGGAATTGTCATACATATCCCAGAGGTTATAGGCAAAAGTTTTGGTTTTATTACTTTGCTCCTGCGACCAATGGCGGTTATAGTAATCGTACATCTCGTCCGAACGATTGATAATGGCCGGAATACGGGTACGTTTTTCATCTCCGGGCACTTGCCAACGGTTGACAAACTCTTTCCGTACATTATTTTCCGCACTGACTCCCGAAATGATCGGTTCGTACAGAGCGAACAGACGCACTTTGGAACCCAGACTATAGGCCAGGTTGAAGGATAAAGTGATTCCTCTCCAGGTAAATGTATTGAAAAGATTACCACTAAAGACCGGTTCCCGGGTCCCGCTCTTCGTCATCACCATACGGACTACATCTTCCAGACTTTTGTCTTCCAGTAAATGCCGGCGGTCGGTATAGTCATCGAATACCGGTGTTCCGTTTTGTGCGTTCAATCCCAAAAATTCATAGGAGTAAAACGTACCGACGGATTCTCCGCTAATGATAGCCGTACCTGCCAGATAATCTTCCAGTTCGTATTTTTCGACGGCATCCGTTTGTGTCTTGTTCTTATTCGCTGAATAACTGGTAGAAATTCTCCAGGCAAAATCATTGATTTTAACTGGAGTTGCCGACAAAGTGACCGAATAACCGACATTTTTCAAACTCCCGTTATTCATCAGATAAGAAGTCAATCCATTGGTAGGAGCTACATTTACCCAAGAGAAGACATTTTCAGTCTTTTTGTAGTAAAAATCTCCACCGATATTCAGGCGTCCGTTAAAAAAGCTCATATCCAATCCGATATTGGTTTGCTTCGTTTCTTCCCATTTCAGGTTGGGGTTCGGGAACTGATATACATTGGAGACGTTCTCGTTGTAATAAGAATTTATCGGTTGTTGAGTGATCAGCATATTCGGAGTCTGGCCGTCCAGCATATTTCCCTGCATACCGTAAGACATGCGTAAGCGCATTTCAGACAACCAGGAAGCCTCTTTCAGGAAAGTTTCCTGTATATTCCACATGCCGGATACCGACCATACCGGCAATAAACGTTCGTTACTCCGGCTTCCGAATTTATTGGAAGCATCCGTACGTCCGTTTACATTCAATGTAAAATATTCCCGATAACCATAAGTCAGGGATAAGTATAAACTCAACTGATTGGTCAATCCCCGGGTTAGGGTCAGGTGATTTTGCTGGAGCCATTCCTTATATAAAGGGTAGTCGTCGAGGTTCAGCGAACTCATATCGGCAAACTGCATCCCTCTTTCTTTCAAATAGCCTCTCACTTCATTATTCATCGATTTGGAACGTAGCATATTAACCTCATATCCTAACAGGGCTGTAATCAAATGCTGGTCATCTTCTCCGAACAGTTTACGGTAATTGGATTGTAAACGGAATGTCAGATTTTCCGTATCTGAATTCTTGGTTTTCAAAATACCTCCATAGGGAAGAATACATTTTCCGTCATCTCCCGGTATCGGTTTATCTTCGTATTCCCCGTTTTTCAAAGCAGCGACATAGGCTGTTTTATCGCCCCACCAATCTTCTTGTAAGGTGCTGCTGACAGAATATGAACCGGTAGCTGTGACATCCCAGGTGGGCAGAATGTTGTATTTCAGGTTTAAATCGACCTGAATACCCTTACCGTCATATCCGCTGGAGCTGTTGTCAATTTCGTTGACAATATTATAACGCAGGTATTTATTTCCCTGTCCTCCGTATCCTCCTCTATAACGTTCGTAATAAAACAGGGAACCATCTTCGTTGAAACAAGGTAATGCCCGGGTCGTATTGTAAGCATAATCCATCGCATCAAGGGTGGAGACCAGGTGGTTTTTCTTTTGTACATTACCGTTCAGTTTGATTGCCATCAGCATTTTGGAAGTCATCTGTACATCCATTTTGGCAGTTACGGTGTATCTTTCCGTATAAGTTGTATTGGAAACCCCGTTATCCCGGTCGTATCCCAGGGAAGCATAATAGCGAACGATATCCGAACCTCCGCTTACATTCAACGTATGGGAATGGGAATACGCATCCCGGGTCAGAATATCGAACCAATCGGTATTGACCTGTTCGTACCAGGTTACCTCGTTGAGGAAGGTATCGTAGTCTGTCAGACCGCTCTGTAAACGATAAAGAGCACCTTCGTATCCTACCATCGGCATTTGGGTAGGAAATATATAATGCTGGTCTGCCAGTTCTTTCCCGAATCGTACCCGTTCCTGAGAATTCATCAGATTGATATTCCGGTCGGTATAGCGTGGGCGGCGAGTGATTTTAGAAGAGTGTGTATAAGAAAGAACCGGTTTTCCGATCCGTCCTTTTTTGGTAGTTACTACAATCACTCCGTTCGCTGCACGTGTTCCGTATAAAGCCGTGGCAGAAGCGTCTTTCAATACATCGATCCGTTCGATGTCCTGAGGATTGATACCGGCAATGGCATTACCGATAATATTCAGGTAATCGGGATTATTCAAATCGTCGGGATCGACATCGACAGGGTCTGTCATCACGATACCGTCCAATACCCACAGAGGCTCCCGGTTTCCCAGCAAAGTAGAAGTTCCCCGGACACGTAAACGGGGAGTAGCTCCCACTTCTCCGGAATTCAGCATAAAGGTCATTTCAGGAATACGTCCTTCCAGCATCTGGTCAATGCTCGTTACCCCCGGAATCATAATATCCTCTGCTTTAACCGTTGTAATGGCACTGGTCTGGGTCCGTTTATCCAGTACCTGGTAACCGGTCACCACCACCTCATCCAGTTCCTTCTGATCTTCATAAAGAATCACATTTATCTCCTTTTGACCGGCATATTTTACAGAAGTTGTCTGCATGCCGACAAAAGAAAATTCCAATACAATCTGTGCCTTGTTTTTGGGATAACTGAACCGGAATTTGCCATTAGCATCGGTGGAAGTTCCGAAACTTGTTCCGGAGATCTTCACCGTTACTCCCGGTAGTGGCATTTTTTGAATATCGGTAACTGTTCCGGTAAGCAGAACGGTTTCCTGCTCCTGGGCTTGTGGTATAGCTGTGGTTTCCGGACCAGCCTGGGATATCAGAATCAGATCCTCCTGAATCTTCCAGGTCAGACCGGTCCCGGTCAAAATACGATCCAATAAACTCGTCACGCTCTCATTATGGGCTTCTACAGAAATCTGTCCCAATTGTTCGGTTTGTTCGGTGTTGTAAATAAAACTCAAACGGGTTTGCCGCTGAATTTCATTCAACACCTGTCTGACCGTAGCCTGCCTGAAATTTAAAGTTACCCGCTCGTGTTGTGCAAAAGCAGCGGCAGATACAGAAAAAGTCAGGGCACACATCAATACTGAAAACATTTTTGTTATCTTCCAGCTTTTCCTCCAATATCCCCGGGGAACCTGGAAACACCATCGACTTTTTTTCATAAATTTGTAATTAAGTTGATATCTAGCGTATTAGAATTATTTGTCCGTTCATCCGGAATTCCACTCCTGTCACGTCGGTAATGGCCGACAAAATCGTTTCTATCCGCTCATAACGTTTGATATGGCCGGAAAAGTGAAGAGCCCGGCTTTGTTTTCCTACAAAAAGGAATTCTTTATCGTACCATAGCGACAGGGTGTGCATGATCTCTTCCAGGGGTTCGTCTTCAAAAACGAAATATCCCTCTTTCCAGGAAATATAGGAAGTAACATCCACTTCCTTTAAAGTAACCTCTGTCGTTGTGCGGTCAAAGTCAGCTAATTCTCCGGGTTTCATCCGGATTTCTTTTTGATCACCCCATTCAAGCGCTACAGCACCTTCGACCAGTACGGTCCTTACCCCACGGGTGTAGTGGGTATTCACATCGAACACCGTTCCCAGTACCCGGATTTTAACCTCTTCTGTTTCTACATAGAAAGGGCGGTTTTTATCGGGAGCCACTTCGAAATAGGCTTCTCCTTTCAGATATACCCGTCTTTCTTTTGCATGGAATGCGACCGGATATTTTAATTCGGTCGCTGCATTCAGCCACACCCGTGTCCCATCTGGCAATACTATCCAATACTCGCTCCCCCGGGGTACTTCGATACGGTTATATTTATTTTCTTCTTGCCGGGCTGTCGTATCGTAAATCAACCCTCCTCCTGCCTGGTATGCTTTTACCTCCTCATCCACATATATTTCTGTTTGTTCTTCCGGATCCAACTGATATTTTTCTCCGTTATCTAATGTCAAAACCGGACTTAAACAGGCCACTGTTGCCTGTTTATTTTCCATTTTCTCTTTCCAGGCATACCACAAGGTTATGGATAATAAAACGGGTAGTACCACTGCGGCATATTTCAACCACTTCGGTCTTATACGCGGACGGACAGGAGGAGCTCCGAACGTCTTTTCCCTCACTTTTTTCCAGGCATCTTCTACATCGGTCTGTAAATAATTTCTTATTTCATTTATACTCAATTGCTTTTTTATTTTGTAAAAAAGTAACCGGTGTTCTTCCGATTCATTGATCCAATCTTCCAATTTCCCTTTTTCTTCCGGAGAAAGTCCGCCAACCAAATCAAGTTGTATCAGACGCCGTATGTAATTGTTGTCGTATTCCAACATTCTATAAGATTTGCTAATTTTACTCTGTATATACGATGAGGGGAACGAAAGGAGGTAGCAGATTTTTTTATTTTTTTAATGTAAATATACGGTTAGCTAGGTATAACAGAAGCTTCTTGCTGATATTCAACAAAAAAAACGAGATCCGTTTTATTGGATCCCGTTTTTGCTATTGGGAATTAATCTTGATAAAATTGTCGCATGAAGCAATTGGTCAATCTCTTCTGTTTAAATAGATCATGATGTAATAAAGCAAGGTGGCCAGTGAAGAGAGAGCTGCAATCACATAAGTATAGGCTGCCCATTTCAAAGCATCGAAAGCATATCCCTGGGTTTGATAATCCGTGATTCCGGAATTGCGCAGCCAGGCTAATGCGCGGTGACTGGCATCGATCTCTACCGGTAAGGTAACGAAACTGAATAAGGTCATAATGGCAAAAAGCCCGATCCCGACCAGCAATAGTCCCGGAAAACTGTTCACCATCAGGATACCGGCCAGCAAAATCCATTGTACCCAATGGGAAGCGAACTCTACTGCCGGCACCAACGTTGACCGTAGCTTAAGCATACTGTATCCTTTGGCGTGCTGCAGGGCGTGGCCCGTTTCGTGGGCAGCTACGGCTGCAGCGGCGATACTGTTTCCGTAATAGACATCCCGGCTGAGGTTGATGGTTTTATTCACCGGATTGTAGTGATCGGTCAGCATCCCTTCCACAGAACCGATTTTAACGCCTGTCACTCCATTATCCCGCAACATTTTTTCCACTACATCTCTTCCGGTCATACCGTTTGCTGTGGGTATTTTCGAATATTTCTGAAACCGGCTTTTCAGTTGATGACTGATCAGCCAGCTAATAACTGTGAAGCCGATGAATATAACCCATATCCAAAGACTACCTCCAAACATTGTTGTATTTTCCATTTTTTATTTATCGATTGATATTTATCTTTTTCTTCTGTGCAAAAAATGCGCCAAAGTTTTTATTGTATACGCCTGATATCGCTTTTCCTGCATTTGTTTTTTAATAATTAACAAATACTGACAAAATCGTATACAGACACGGTACATTTCTTATCTCGTTTTTTAGCCGGAAAAAAGGAAGAAATAACAATGGTTATTTTAACTAAGGAAAAGTTGATTTTGTTAAATTTGAACCAGGGTTTCTTTGATTTTAGAAAAATTCTGTTTAATTTGTGAACCGATTTAAAACGATTGAGTCGACATTTTTGACGAATAACCTAAAATTAATTACCATGAAAACCTACAATCCGAATGAAATCAAGAATATCGCTCTTGTAGGCAGTGCTGGTTCCGGTAAGACCACACTTGCTGAAGCGATGATGTATGAGGGCGGGGTCATCCCGCGCAGAGGTAGCGTAAGTGCTAAAAACACTTCCTCTGACTATAGGCCTGTGGAGCAGGAGTATGGTTCTTCTGTTTTTCCGGCAGTATTATATACCGAATGGAAAGATCAGAAACTGAACTTTATCGATACTCCGGGGGCTGATGATTTTGTCGGTGGAGTTATCTCTGCGCTGAATGTAGCCGACACGGCGGTGATGGTTGTCAATGCTGTCAAGGGTGTTGAAGTAGGGACCGAAATTATTAGCCGGCATGTCCGGAATTTAAATAAACCGATGATTTTTGTCATCAACCAGCTGGATCATGAAAAAGCTAATTTCGAACAAACGCTTGAACATGCACAGGCTTCTTTCGGAAAGAAAGTGGTACTGGTACAATATCCGGTCAATCAGGGGCTCGGTTTCAATCAGGTGGTGGATGTCCTGAAAATGGAGATGTATCAGTGGAAACCGGAGGGGGGTAAACCCGATGTGTTGCCGATCCCGGAGTCGGAGAAAGAGAAAGCCGACGAATTGCATAATGCCCTGATCGAGGCGGCTGCCGAAAACGATGAAGGGTTGATGGAGCTTTATTTTGAGAAAGGGAGCTTGTCGGAAGACGAAATGCGCGCCGGTATCCGGAAAGGGTTGATCGCCCGTGATATGTTCCCTGTGTTCTGTGTGTCGGCCGAAAAAGATATGTGTGTACGGCGTTTTATGGAATTCCTGGTGAACGTGGCTCCGAGTGCGGCTGCCATGCCGGGAATGCTTACGAAAGACGGTCGTCTGGTGCCTTATGAAGTGAACGGCCCGGCTTCGGCTTTTGTATTCAGTACGACTATCGAGCAGCATCTGGGAGATATCAACTATTTTAAAGTTGTTTCCGGTACGGTGAAAGAAGGGGATGATTTGATCAATATGACTACCGGTACTAAAGAACGTATTGCACAGTTGTATGCTGTAGCCGGTAAAAACCGGACGAAAGTGACGGAACTCCGGGCCGGTGACCTCGGAGCGACCGTGAAACTGAAAGGAACGAGAAACGGGGATACCCTGAATGAGAAAGATTGTGATTATGTATTTCCCGGAATCAAATATCCGAATTCCCGTTTCCGTACAGCTGTCCGGGCAGTGAATAAGGGCGACGAGGAGAAAATGGCCGAAGTGCTTTATCGGATGCACGAAGAGGATCCTTCTTTGTTGGTGGAATACTCCAAAGAATTGAAGCAAATGATCCTTTCGGGCCAGGGAGAATTTCATTTGAATACGATGAAATGGCGGATCGAACACAACGATAAGATTCAAATTGAATTTTATGCTCCGAAGATTCCTTATCGGGAAACCATTACGAAATATGCCCAGGCCGATTACCGGCATAAGAAGCAATCCGGAGGAGCCGGACAATTCGGGGAAGTACATATGGTCATCGAACCCTATGAAGAAGGAATGCCCGAGCCGACGACTTATAAGATCGGTGGTGTGGACAGCAAGATGTCGATCAAAGGAAAAGAAGAATATGATTTGCCGTGGGGAGGTAAACTGGTGTTTTACAACTGTATTGTAGGTGGAGTGATCGAAGCCCGTTTTATGCCGGCTATTCTGAAAGGTATTATGGAAAAAATGGAAGAAGGGCCGTTGACGGGTTCGTATGCCCGGGATATTCGCGTATGTATTTACGATGGTAAGATGCACCCGGTAGATTCCAATGAAATTTCTTTCCGTTTGGCAGGACGTCATGCCTTTAGCGAGGCTTTCCGGAAAGCCAATCCGAAGATTCTGGAACCGATTTATGATGTCGAAGTGCTGGTGCCCGATGAAGATATGGGAGATGTGATGGGTGATTTGCAAACCCGCCGGGCTATGATTATGGGGATGGATGCCGATAGCGGTTTTCAGAAGATCAAAGCCAAAGTGCCGTTGAAGGAAATGCAGCGTTATTCTACTGCTCTGAGTTCCATTACCGGTGGACGGGCCACTTTCACAATGAATTTTGCAGGCTATGAAAAAGTACCGTCTGAAGTACAGGAGGAATTGTTGAAAGCTTATCAGGAAACAGATGACGATGAATAATTTTTGGTGAATTATACGGAAAGGAAAGGTTGTTGCTAAATGATTTTGCATATTTGTTTAAACATCTTATACATTGTTTGTTCGATTGGCTATTTTAGTTCAACTTTAATGTAATTCAGCTTAATGTCAGCCTATTCGCCGTAGGCTGACATTTTTTAATGCAATTTGCAAATCAACTTTGGTACATTAAAGTATATAGATGCGAAATTAATTTATGGACGTCATGTTACATATCTAAAACGTTTTAAGAGCTTTTACTATGGATAATATTTGCAGATTATTGTATTTTATTTGCCAAGTAGTTTAAAATTGTCTGTTCTTATTATTTGGATAGTGAAGTGGGTTAGGGAGGAATTGTTTAAAAAATGAATAAAAAACAGGTAAATGGCTAATGGAATAATGTATTTTTTAATTTTGTTTGTGGTGAATTGTAAGGATAGGGATAGTTGAATTAATTCGTGGATGATGGAACAGCAATTTCAATATTACGCTTTTATCAGCTATAAACGGGAAGATGAGAAATGGGCTAAATGGTTACAGGATCGGTTAAGATGGTATAAGTTACCTTCGAAATTATGTAGACAAATCACCCGGTTGCCTAAAAAAGTATGGCCTGTTTTCAGGGATAATACGGATCTCGACAGTGGGAGACTGGAAGAAAATATAAGACATGAACTCGAGCGTTCACATTATCTTATTGTGATATGTTCACCTGAAGCAGCGCGTTCGCCCTGGGTCGGAAAGGAAGTGAAATATTTCGCTACACTTCACGGAGCAGATAAGATCATCCCTTTTGTCGTTTCAGGGATTCCCTACAGTAATGACATCGAGACAGAATGTATCCATGAACAGATAAAGGCGATAAGCCAGGAAGAATTATTGGCTATAAATGTCAGGGAAGAAGGGATCGGTTCATTTGCGATGAAGAAAAAAAGGGCTTTTATCCGCGTTGTCGCCCGTTTGTTGGATATAAAGTTCAATACCTTATGGCAGCCTTATGAACGTATTCTGAGGATTCGTAAATGGAGTACAGGAATCGGAGTTGTTTTATTCTTATTCGTTTTATTCATCTTGTGGGACTATTACCGGACTAAAAATGAATATTTTGCTGATTATGTGGATAGATGGGGAATACCGGAAGGGGTGGTTGAGTTAAGTGCGGAACAGGTAAAAAAAAGAAGTACACATTATCGTTTCGAATATACCCACCGTAGTATATTGGGGAAAGGAAAGGGCACGCTGAAAAGAGTTGTTTTTGCCAATTCTGCCGGTTTTCCTATAGAGCACAATTTTAGTGAATATGTCGATCGTTCTTCTATTCAACAGATAGAAAGCCGAAAAGATAGACGGGGACAATCTGTCATTGAGATTGAATATCAAAATTCCAAACAAAAGCCTTTGATTGTTGCCTATATTGCCGGGGACAGTTTGCAATATGTAGATCTGAAATCATTGGATAAGGGAATGGGTATCGGACTTACAAGTTCTTTTACTTCTATCACTTCGAATGCATTTGAAAGTATGTTTAGTAATTCGAAATCTGAAATCCGGCGGTATCGTTTAATCAGGGACCGGCAAGGTTTCATTATACGTAAGTTATTTAAAAAATATAACGGTAACGACGATATCGCTGCTTGTGATGCAAAGGGAATTTATGGCTTTGATTATGTCCTGGATTCTATCGGAAGGCCCCGGTTGGTCAGATTTATCGGGTTTGAAGGTTTTAACTTTCCCAATAATATGGGGATAGCTTCTAAGAAATATAATTATGACGAATATGGTAATATTTCGGTAATCGCTTATCTCGATCCGGCAGGTAATCCTGTTTTGAATGAACAGCGGTGGGCGACTTATACCAGAAAATGTGATGAGAACGGTAATATTGTAAAAGGTGTATATCTGGGAATAGACCAAAAGGTTTGTCCGTTAAGTAATGGTGGGGGAATAATCGGGAAAGAATACGATGAACATGGGAATAGTATTACCGAATCGATTTTTGATAAAGACGGTCAGCTTGCCTGGGGACGGGAAGGGGTGGCAAGATGTGTTGCAAAGTACAATAAGCAAGGAAGAATCATCGAAACGGCAAATTATGGGACAGACGGTAATTTGTGTTTTAATAAATTAAAAAACCCTGTTTGAATAATAAAGGATATGCGAAAGTTTCTTATGGATACGATGAGTGGGGAAATGTAACGGAGATTCTGTTTTTGGGGGTGGATGGAAAACCATGTACCGATTCGAGTGGAGTGGCCCGGTGTGTGATGAGGTATGACGAACGGGGAAATAAGATAGAGGAAGCTACTTCCGATACGGAAGGAAACCCCTGTTTAAATGCCCAGGGGGCAGCTAAAATGACTGCTGTATGTGATAGTTGGGGAAATGTAACGGAGATGACTTATTGGGGGACGGATGGTAGGTTAGGTCTGAATAAGGAAGGTTTCGCCAAGTTGAATTTTAAGTATGATGAGCGTGGTTTTCGGGAAGAAACGGCTTACTTTGATGTGAATAATAAGTTGTGTATGCGTACAGGTGGCTATGCAAAAGTGCTTGAAAAATACGATCCCCGCGGAAATTGTACCGAAGTGGCTTATCGGGATGAAAATGATAGACCCTGTCTGCTGAAAGATGGTTATGCAAAGTTGTCTTTTCAGTACGACGACCGGGGGAATGTGGTAAAACAGGTGTATTTCGGTACGGACGATAAACCCTGTATAAATACCGGCGGTTTTACTGCTATTTCCCAAAAATATAATGAAAAAGGGATGATTACCGAGGTCGCTTTTTGGGATATAGCCGAAAAGCCCTGTTTGGTGAACGGTTATTTTATGGAGAAGACTGAGTTTGACGATTGAGGTAGAATAATAGAAAAGAAATATTTAGATACTGAAAATAAGTTATGTAAAGGTGGATATGGATTTGCAAGAATGACGGTAGAGTATGATCGTACAGGTAATTCGACAGTCAGAGTATTTGACGAAAATAATCATGAAACGATGAAAAAATCGCTTCATGTGAATGAAATAATACAATGAAATTAATTCAATATTCAGGTTGGTAAGAATTTGTTTGATGGTTGAAAACATGTAGTTTTGTCGGATAAATTTAATCGTTGTTATGCATTTATTTTATACGCCGGATATCGAAGGGGATATTTATACGTTGAATGCGGATGAATCCAGACATTGTGTACGGGTATTGAGGTTGGGGGCCGGAGAAGCGGTTTCGTTGGTGGATGGGAAAGGAACTTGGTATGAGGGAGTTATCGAACGGGCGGAAGTGCGGGGATGTGAAATCAGGATTACGGATCGGCGGGAACTATACGGCCGGCGCAATTTTCACCTGCATTTGGCTGTTGCTCCGACGAAGAATATAGACCGCATCGAATGGATGCTGGAAAAATGTACCGAGATGGGGATCGATGAGATTACCTTATTGCATGCAGCTCATTCCGAACGGAAGGTTGTGAAAGAAGAACGGCTGGAAAAAGTGATTGTGGCGGCGATGAAACAGTCTTTGAAAGCCTATTTGCCCCGGCTGAATCCGATGACCGATTTCCGGCAGTTGGTTACTTCTTGCCGGGAGCCCCATAAATTTATCGCCCACTGTAATGAAGGGGATAAAAAACGCTTGGATGAAGTGTATCGGCCGGGGGAAGATGTGGTTATACTGATCGGACCTGAAGGAGATTTTTCGGAAGAAGAAGTGGTATTGGCCCGGCACCACGGTTTTGTGCCTGTGACTTTAGGGACGAGCCGGTTGCGGACTGAGACGGCGGGGATTGTGGCTTGCCATAGTATCGATTTTATGAATCGCGTTTAAATCTGAACATATGGAGCATCTTTGGAAAGTGGTGTTTTTGATCGTTTTGTTTGTGTTTGTGCCTCGCTGGTTGTGGAGCCAGGAAACTAAAACGAAACTGGCTCTGTTGAAATATAAAGGAGGAGGCGATTGGTATGCCAATCCGACTTCTCTGCCTAATCTGATCCGTTTCTGTAACGATAAATTAGGAACGGATCTGGCTAAAGAGCCGGCCACTGTCGAACCGGGAAGCCGGGATATTTTCAATTATCCCTATGTGCATATGACGGGGCATGGAAATGTTGTTTTTACAGAGGTGGAAGCCCATAATCTCCGGGAGTATTTGTTGGGGGGTGGTTTTTTACATGCAGACGATAATTATGGGTTGGCTCAGGCCTTCCGGCGGGAAATGAAAAAAGTGTTTCCTGAGGATGAATTGGTTGAGATTCCCTGGGAACATCCGATTTTTAATCAGAAATATAAATTTTCGCAGGGATTGCCCAAAATTCATGAGCACGATGCGAAACGGCCGCAAGCTTTGGGCATCGTAAAAGAGGGAAGATTGGTGGTTTTATTTACTCTCGAAACCGACCTGGGAGATGGCTGGGAAGACCCTGAAGTGCATAACGATCCTGAAAACAGGCGGCAGGAAGCCTTGCGGATGGGGGCGAATATTATTTCTTATGTGTTTTCCAACTGAAAAAAGGTTAAAATAAGAGATAATTATTCTTCGGGTTCTTTCAGTAAATTTTTCCGGTATTCGGCGGGCAGGATGTAAGTGTATGTCGGAGACGGACAGTCGCGTTATTTTACTACTGGTTTTGAGATTGCGGTAACGATTATAGGAGATGCGTGTATATTGGAGGAATAATGTAAAGGACTTGTCTTTACTTTATCGGGATTATTTTGTTTTGGGAGACTTGCAAGGAATGGTCTTCCGGCATAAAACCCTTCATTTCACGGCAGAGCTAATCGGCCAAGAAAATATAAGCGGAAATTTGCAGCAATAGAAAGTTGGACTCTCCGGATTATTTCCAGTGAGAATAATCTTTCTTAAATCAAGACTAATCTACGATTCAGTAATAACGTTAGGCGGAGGTGTTCGTGTTCGGGGACCCGGTCTGACAGTATAAAACCCGGATAAATTGTCGGGCCGGATCAAGGAAGACAGTAGGCCGGTCATTTTGTTCTATTGGTTTAAAGGCTGTCGTTTTGTCTTGAATATTTGCATTGATTGTGTCAATTTGACAAAATAATGATAAAAAATTTGCTGAAACCTTTCATTCGGAGAATCGGTATAAGATTTGTAATCCTCTATAAGTGAAAGGAGAGATAGACAATGAATACAAATAATTATACGATCAAGTCGCAGGAGGCTTTGCAAAATGCAGTGCAGCTTGCGCAGAGTAAAGGGCAACAGGCCATCGAGACCGGGCATTTATTGAAAGCCGTGATCAATGTCGGTGAGAATGTTACTCATTTTATTTTCAATAAACTGGGCGTCAATAGCCATAATCTGTTATCGGCACTCGACCGGATTATCGATAGCTATCCCAGGGTTTCGGGCGGAGAAGTATACTTATCGCCGGATAGTAACAAAGCGCTGGAGAAGGCGACCCGTTTGGCGAAAGACATGGGTGACCAGTATATTTCGCTGGAACACATCTTATTGGGATTACTGGATAACCGGGATCAGGTGGCTCAATTGTTGAAAGATAGCGGTTTGACAGAGAAAGAGACCAAAGAAGCGATTGCGGAGCTTCGGAAAGGATCGAAAGTCAACTCTCAATCGGCAGAAGAGAGTTATGATGCCTTGGGGCGGTATGCTATAAATTTGAACGAACGTGCACGGAACGGTAAATTAGATCCGGTGATCGGGCGGGACGATGAGATACGGCGGGTGTTGCAGATTTTATCACGCCGTACGAAGAATAATCCGATACTGATCGGTGAACCGGGTGTAGGTAAAACAGCGATTGCCGAAGGATTGGCACAGCGTATTGTGAATGGGGATGTCCCTTCCAATCTGGCTTCGAAACAGATTTTTTCGCTGGATATGGGTGCATTGATCGCCGGAGCTAAATATAAAGGTGAATTCGAAGAGCGTTTGAAGGCAGTGGTCAACGAAGTGCTGGCTTCCGAAGGCGAGATTATCTTATTTATCGATGAGATTCATACTTTGGTCGGAGCCGGAAAGTCGGAAGGTGCTATGGATGCTGCCAATATTTTGAAACCGGCTTTGGCACGTGGTGATCTGAGAGCTATCGGAGCGACGACCCTGAATGAATATCAGAAGTATTTCGAACAGGACAAAGCGTTGGAGCGTCGTTTCCAGAAGGTGATGATCGACGAACCGGATGTGATGAGTGCTATCAGTATTATGAGGGGGCTGAAAGAGAAATATGAAAATCACCATAAGGTGAGAATTACCGACGATGCGATTATCGCTTCAGTGGAATTGTCCCACCGGTATATTTCCGATCGTTTCCTCCCGGATAAGGCTATCGACCTGGTCGATGAGGCTGCAGCCAAATTGCGGCTAGAGATGAATTCGGTGCCGGAAGAAATCGATGAACTCGACCGGAAGATCCAGCAATTGGAAATCGAGAAGGAAGCCCTGAAACGGGAAGGAACCAGCAAAAAATTGTCGGATATCCAGAAAGAATTGGCCGATTTGAACGATGAACGTACAAAACTCAGGGCACAATGGGAGTCTGAGCGTTCTCTGATTGATGAGATACAGAAAAATAAGGATGCTATCGAACAGTATAAATTCGAAGCAAGTCGTGCAGAGCGGGAGGGTGACTATGGTAAGGTGGCCGAATTGCGTTACGGTAAAATCAAGGAAGCCGAACAACGGATCGAGGTGGTTAAGAAAAAATTAGCCGATATGAAACATGGTGAATCCCTGATCCGTGAAGAGGTGACCTCCGACGATATCGCTGCTGTAGTTTCGAAATGGACAGGTATTCCAGTCAACCGGATGATGCAAAGTGAGCGGACGAAGTTATTACATTTGGAAGAGGAATTGCATAAGCGGGTAGTGGGGCAAGAAGTGGCTATCGCTGCTTTGGCCGATGCTGTCCGGCGAAATAGGGCAGGGTTACAGGATGCCCGTCGGCCGATCGGGTCATTTATCTTCCTGGGAACTACCGGAGTGGGTAAAACCGAGTTAGCGAAGGCATTGGCAGAGTTTTTATTCGACGATGAGACGCAGATGACCCGTATCGATATGTCGGAATACCAGGAGAAACACTCTGTATCCCGATTGATCGGAGCTCCTCCGGGATATATCGGATATGACGAAGGTGGACAGTTGACCGAAGCAGTACGGCGGAAACCTTATTCGGTGGTGCTGTTGGATGAGATCGAGAAAGCACATCCCGATGTGTTCAATATCCTGCTGCAAGTGCTCGACGATGGTCGTTTGACCGATAATAAAGGACGTACTGTAGATTTTAAAAATACCATTGTTATCATGACTTCGAATATCGGCGCTCATATTATTCAGGAAAGATTGAAAGACCTGAATGAGAAGAACCGTGATCAGGTATTGGAGACTACCAATAATGAGGTATATGAATTGCTGAAACAAACCATACGTCCGGAGTTCCTCAACCGTATCGATGAGGTGATTATGTTTACCCCCTTACAGAAGAACGAGATTGTGGATATTGTCCGCTTGCAAGTGAAATCATTGCAGAAGATGTTGGCTAACAACAGTATTACCATCGAGGTTACCGATAAAGCTGTGGAATGGATAGCTCAGGAAGGGTATGACCCTCAATTCGGTGCCCGGCCTGTGAAACGGGTGATCCAGCGGAATTTGCTGAACGACCTGTCTAAACAGATTCTGGCAGAAAAGATTACCAAAGACAACCAGATTGTAATCGATGTGAAAGACGATCATATTGTCTTTACTAATAAATAACGGTAACGCTAAAGGAGACGGTAACAACGGTTCTGGATACAGACTGTTGTTACCGTTTTTTTTATGTGCCAGGACTGTTTCGGAGGTCCGGGGTGAAAGTAACCTTGGGCTTTCTTTATCGTAAAATTCGGATAGGCCGTTGAGGGAAAAATGAGTTTTAACAATATTTTTTTAATTTCTAAGGGGCGATATTTGCAAATTTCCTTTATATTTATAAAAATCTTATTTATATCGTATATAAACTTATAAATATTATCTATATGCATACATCTGATATTGGTTTGATCGGCCTGGCAGTGATGGGGGAAAACCTGGCACTCAACTTCGAGAGTAAGGGATTTACAGTTTCGGTATTTAACCGTTTACATCCCGGGAAAGAAAATGTGGTCGATCGTTTTCTTCGTGGCCGTGGTGCAGGTAAACATTTTATCGCTACTTACTCGATTCCGGAGTTAGTTGCTTCCCTGAAGCGGCCGAGGAAGGTGATGATGATGATCCGGGCCGGAGCTCCGGTCGATGAGATGATTCAGGAATTGTTACCTCATCTCGAGCCGGGAGATGTCATTATCGATGGAGGAAATTCCGATTTTAGGGACACGGAACGGCGGGTGAAAGAGGTGGAGGCCCGGGGAATGCTTTATGTGGGAACGGGGATTTCGGGTGGAGAAATCGGAGCTTTGACAGGCCCCTCGGTAATGCCAGGCGGTTCTCCGGCAGCCTGGCCGCTGGTGAAGGATTTACTGCAGGGGATCGCTGCCAAATTGGATGACGGTACGCCTTGTTGTGAATGGATAGGAAGCGGTGGGGCCGGGCATTATGTAAAAATGGTGCATAATGGAATCGAGTACGGAGATATGCAATTGATCGCTGAGAGTTATTTTATGTTGCGGAAATACGGACAGTTGGAGAATGACGAGATTGCCGATATTTTTGCCGGATGGAATAAAGGGGAACTCAATAGTTATCTGATTGGAATTACGGCCGATATTTGCCGGGTAAGAGATACGGACGGAGGATATTTACTGGATCGTATTTTGGATATTGCCGGACAAAAGGGTACCGGTAAGTGGACTGCCGAAGCTGCTCTTGAGGAAAGCGATCCGTTGACTTTGATCACAGAGGCGGTACATGCCCGTTTCCTCTCGGCCATGGCCGACGAACGCTCGAAGGCGTCGGCTCTGTATCGAAGTGAAAATAATGATATTCATGAACATGCCGGTTTACCGGATTTATTGCGACACGCCCTATATGCTTCGAAATTGATTTCTTATGCACAGGGATTCTCTTTGTTGAAAAAAGCTTCCGAGCATTATCAATGGAATTTAGATTACGGCATGTTGGCTAAAATTTGGCGGAAGGGCTGTATTATCCGTTCCGTTTTTCTGGAGCAAATTACCCGGGCTTATCACGCTTTACCCGGTTTGGAAAACTTACTTTTCGACGATTTTTTCCGAAACCGAATACTCGAGGCTTTGCCTGCATGGAGAAAGATTACGGCCGACTGTCTGTTGAGTGGCATTCCGATTCCTTGCATGGCTGCCGCTTTGACATATTTCGACGGTTTGCGGACAGAACGTTCTTCTGCAAATCTGATTCAGGCGCAACGGGATTATTTCGGTGCTCATACGTATGAAAGGACAGATATGGAGAGAGGACAATTTTTCCATACCGATTGGAATGAAACGGGAGGGAATGTTTCAGGAACTTATAATGCTTAGTAGATGAAGTTTAAAAGTTATTAATCGAGGATTATGATAAAACCAGATGGACAAATATTGGTCATTTTCGGGGCTTCCGGAGATTTGACGAAACGTAAATTATTGCCTTCGTTGTATGAGTTGTTTGCTCGGGATATGCTGCCTGAAAATTTTGTGATTTTAGGTGTTGCGAGGACTCCTTTCTCGGATGAGGAATTCCGGATACAGCAGAAAGATAATCTGAAGGCTTTTTTGAAAGGGAAACATCCTGAAGCTAAACAATTGGATGCTTTTCTGGAAAGGGTACATTATTTAGGATTCAATTCGGATGAAGCGGCCGAGTATCATTTGCTGGTTGAGAAGATTGCCGAATTACGGAAAGCAAAAGATATTCCGGATCATCTGATTTTTTACCTGGCGACTCCACCGCAAAAATATGGCCCGATTGCAGAAGCGCTGCGTAAAAGTAAATTGAATAAAGCGTCGGAAGAAGGAGGTTGGAGGCGGATTATCGTCGAGAAACCTTTCGGGAGCAGTTTGGAAACGGCACAAGCACTGAATAAACAACTGTGTTCGATCTTCGACGAAGAAGATATTTACCGGATCGATCATTTCCTGGGGAAAGAGACGGTACAGAATATACTCGTGCTTCGGTTTGCCAACCAGATTTTCGAGTCGTTGTGGAATCGGAATTACATCGATTCTATCGAAATTTATGCGGCTGAAAAATTAGGGGTAGAAAACCGGGGAAAATATTATGAAGGGGCCGGAGCATTGCGGGATATGATACAAAATCACCTGATGCAGTTGATGGGGTTCGTTGCTATGGAAGCTCCTTCGGCTTTCGATGCCAACCTGATGCGCGATGAAGTGGCGAAGGTGTTCAGGGCTTTGCATCCCCTGTCACCCAATGATGTGATTCGGGGACAGTATATTGCCGGAAAAGCAGGAGAGGAGAGTGTGGTCGGCTACCGGGAGGAAAATGGAGTTGCGGCGGATTCTACGACAGAGACGTATATCGCTATGCGCTTTTTTATAGATAATTGGCGTTGGGGAGGGGTACCTTTCTATTTTTATACGGGGAAACGCATGCAAGAATCCCGGTCTGAAATCGTGATTCATTTCAAGAATGTTCCGCATCGTTTGTTCAGCGGAATTTGTCCCCGTTCTTCTTGTAATGAGTTGATACTGAAAGTGGATTCGCCGGAAAGTATTTCGTTGAAATTCGGGTTGAAAGTTCCGGGATCGTTCTTCGAAGTTAAACAGGTGAGCATGAATTTCGCTTATGATTCGTTGTGTAATACCTATATTGCTAATGCTTACGAGCGTTTGTTGCTGGATGCGATGCAAGGGGATTCTACTTTGTATACCCGCACGGATGCCCTGGAATTAAGCTGGCGTTTTATCGATCCAATCCTGAAAGAATGGGCCAAAGATCCGGCCAAAGGGTTAACTTTCTATCCTGCCGGTAGTAATGGGCCTGAAGAACGGAAATGGTTATTGCATTATTCATTATAAAAGGTAACGATAGATAAAACGGGAACAAGAGAACTGTTTTCCCGTTTTATCTGTTTTACCTGTTTTCACCGTAAATTTTATGGAAGAACTGACCCTGACGACACCTTCGATTTTGTTCTCGGCGATTTCGTTGATTATGTTGGCTTATACGAATCGTTTTTTGGCTTATGCATCGGTGATCAGGAGCTTGAAAACAGAACACGAACAAAATCCGACCCCTATGGCACAACGGCAGATCGACAATTTGCGGAAAAGGTTGTATATGGCTCGCTCGATGCAAATTTTCGGAGTATCCAGCTTGCTGTTGTGCGTGGTTTGTACGCTGTTTATCTATGTGGGATGGCAATTGGTTGCTGTATATACCTTCGGAGTGGCTTTACTCTTGTTGGTGATTTCTCTCGCTATCTCTATCCGTGAGTTACTGATATCGGTGAAGGCACTTGAATACCGATTGGATAATGTAAAAATTAAAAAGGAGGGGGAAGAGAGTTGTTGAGTTAAAAGAGTTACTGAGTTGCTGAGTTACTGAAGGATATTCAGTAAATAGTATAAAATTAGCCAACTAATTCATACACAAAATGTTGCGAATTAGTTGGCTTTTTTGTATCTTTAGGTATTCCCCCGCAAAT